>JAVBSU010000133.1:0-7798 GCA_031556555.1 Christensenellaceae bacterium | reverse complement strand
CTATTATGCTCGACTGCATGTCGTTCATGCAAACGCACACTACGTCGAAGTTGTTAAGGCCCAACGACCTTAACGCGGCTTCATCCTCCGCGTTCATCTCCACGGCGTGCGTTACAAAAGCGGCCGCGTGGTTGATGTTATCTTCATTATTGTCCACTACCAGGACTTCCTCGCCCTGGTCGGAGAGCGTTTGGGCGATGCTTATCCCGAAGCGCCCCAGCCCTATTACAGCGTATTGTTTTTTCATATTTCACCTATCCTTATTATATATATTCAGGCTGTCAAGAAAGGTTCAGATGCTAGGAAGCCGCGAGCCGTACGCGGAAGCGTATTTTGACATACGCCGCACAAGTCCGGTGAAGCGCCGGCAACGCAGATGGGCCTTTATCGTCAGCCTGCTAACCTATCATAATCGTGTCTTCCGGGTAGCGGACGTTCAACTTCGGTTTGAAAATCTGCCTCGCCAGCGCAAGCGTCAGCGTGAAAATACCCACCCTGCCGCCGAACATGACTATAGTTAGAAGGAACTTGCTTATCGGGGCCAGCGTGGGAGTTATCCCCGTTGAAAGTCCCACTGTGCCGAAGGCGGATGTGACTTCAAAGGCTATGTTCCTAAGGTCTGTGTGACCGTATTCGATCACAGCCATAACGCAGGTCACCGCCAGCACAAAAACTATCCCCAGCGTGAATATCGCGAGGGCGCGCCGGGCTACCTCCCGGTTGATGCGCCGCTTCATCAGCTCAATGTCATCCGTGCCTTTGAGTATAGATATTATGAACAGCACCACAAGCGCCGCCGTCGTCGTCTTTATGCCGCCGCCCGTACCAGCGGGCGAAGCGCCCACAAACATAAGGCCGTTCGTAACGATTTTTGATATGGGCGTGAGGTCGTGTTGGTTTATTGTGGAAAAACCGGCAGTACGCGAAGTGACCGATTGGAAGAGCGCTCCCAGCACTTTTTCGCTCATAGGCACGCCGGGCGCGCCCAGCGTTTCCGGGTTCATGGATTCTGCCGCAAAAAATACCAGGAAGCCGCCCAATATCAAAATTCCCGTGATCATGAGCACGAGCCGTGTGTGCAGGGTAAGCTTGCGTGTTTTCGGCCGCCCGGCCACGCGCTGGCTTAGCTCGGCTATAACAAAAAAACCAAGCCCGCCAAAGATTATGAGGAGCATGGTAACTATATTCACCAGCGGGTCGTTCACAAAGGGGATGAGGTTTGAGTTTTGGCCGAACACGTCAAACCCGGCGTTGCAGAAGGATGAGATGGCGTGGAAGATGCTGTAGTACACTCCCTTCGCGCCATACATCGGCACAAACCGCAGCATCAAAAGGAGTACTCCGGCAGTCTCCGCGCAAGCGGTAATGAGCACGGCGTTGCGCGTCATTCTAACCACTCCCTGTAGCCGCGAGTCGTTGAACGAATCGCGTATCACCATCCTGTCCTTGAGCGTTATGCGCCGCCCCATTATCATGTATACTATGGAAGTCAGCGTCATGAACCCCAAGCCGCCTAATTGTATGAGTATCAGCAGCACGGCCTGGCCGAAGATTGAAAGCGTTGAGCCTGGGTCGAAGACCGCCAGCCCGGTTACGCACACGCCCGACGTAGCCGTAAATAACGCGTCTATCAGGTTCAGCGGTTTCCCGTTAGCCGAAGCCGCCGGGAGCGATAGCAGTATCGTTCCAACAATTATCATTCCGAGGAAGCCGAACACAAGTATCTGCGCCGGACTGGCCGGTTTCCTTTTTCTTTTTCCACGCATCTTTATGTTTATCCACCCCTCTTGCGAAGCGCTATTTAATACTACACACTTTGGAGGACAAACACAATGCTATTTTTTATCGAAAAACAATAATAAACCGCACATCAACCTTAAGGGGTGGCGGCACAAGCCTAATTCTTGCCTTTTGGCTTATTTTGCGTCTTTTTCGCTATATTCAGCCCATCATTCAAGCAACTTGCGCCAATGCCCTTAGAAAAACAGTATAAGTACGGCGCAAAGCGGTATGCATACGAAAAATGCCGCGGCGTCAACTTTTGCCATTTGCAGCTCCTTCATGCGCGTACGTCCTTCCCCGCCCCGGTAGCAGCGCGCCTCCATGGCGGTAGCCAGCTCGTCCGCGCGCTTGAACGCGCTCACAAAGAGCGGTACGAGCAGCGGCACCATGTTCTTCGCCTTTTCGAATATGTTCCCGCTGTCGAACTCCGCGCCGCGCGCCGTCTGCGCTTTTCTTATCCTGTCCGTTTCGTCAATGAGCGTGGGGATGAACCGCAAGGCTATGCTCATCATCATGGCCATCTCGTGCACCGGCGCTTTAAGCTTTTTAAGCGGCCCCAGAAGGCTCTCCATGCCGTCCGTGAGCTGCATGGGCGAAGTTGTGAGCGTGAGCACGCTCGTCGTTACAATAAGCAATATTAGGCGTATGGCTATGAATACCGCCTTTATTATGCCTCCGGTGGATATCTTTATTATTCCCGCCTCAAAGAGGACCGTGTTGGACTCCACGTGAACTATATCCCAGGGCTTTAACTCTATGTCTCCCTGGTAGAAGAATATATTGAGCACAAATGTGAATATCAATATAAACATGAGCGGCTTTATACCGCGCAGCACAGTCAGCGCGCCCACTTTGGATATGAATATCACAATAGCTATAAAAGCCGTCAGTATGATGAAAGCCCAGAATGTTTTGACTATGAAAATCGTTATCAGGAGCACGAGCGCCAGGATTATCTTTGTTCTGGGGTCCATATTGTGGATGGCCGTATCCCCCGGGAGGTCCTGGCCCAGCGTAATGTTTTTAAGCATCAGCCCTCACCCGCTCCCCTGAACTTTTGCACAACGAAATCCACAAGACCGTCCATCGTTATTATGCCGTCCGGTATGCCGACGCCGCGCTGTTTCAGCAGGTACGCGGCTTTCCTGGCTTCGCTGGCGTCCATTCCTATGGAAAGAATCCTGTCCATATCCGAGAACACGTCCTTTGGAGCGCCGTCCATGATCACTCCGCCCTTGTCCATAGCAACTATCCTCGACGCGTACTCGCAGAGGCCGTCCATGTTGTGCGATATCATTATTATTGTCACGCCCGCGTCGTTCAGCTTTTTCACGAGCTCCATGAACGACTCGCGCGCCATTGGGTCAAGCCCCGAGATGGGTTCGTCCAGGATGAGTATTTTAGGGTCGGTTGCCAGCACGCCGGCTATGGCTACCTTGCGCTTCTGCCCTCCCGACAGCTCAAATGGCGATTCGTCCTTTATGCGGCTGGGGTCAAAACCAACGAGCTCCAGCGCCATGTCCACGTTCTTTTGTATCTCGCTATCGCTCATTCCGGCCTTTTTCGGGCCGAACGCGACGTCTTTTCCCACTGTCTCCTCGAAAAGCTGGTATTCCGGGTACTGGAACACCACCCCGACCGTCCGTCGCAGCTTTTTGCGGTCGTAGCCCCTCGCGTTTATGTCTTCGCCGTTAAGGTACACAGCGCCTTCGTCCGGCGCTACGAGGCCGGCCATCTGCTGTATAAGGGTAGACTTGCCGCAGCCTGTCTGGCCTATTATCCCCACGAACTCGCCGTCGTCCACGTTAAGGCTGACGTTGTTCAGCGCGTTCACGGCGAACGGGGTGCCCGGCATGTATGTAAAGCTCAGTTTTTCTACTTTAAGCGGCATATCTCTTCCACCAATTCATAGAGGGTGAGCGGATGCTTTTTAAGGTCTATCCCGCGCTCCTTCAGCCTTTTGGCCGCCTGAGCGGCAAAGGGAGGCATAAGGCCCGCTTCGCTTAGCTTATCCGCGTGCGCGAACACTTCTCGCGGCGTTCCCTGGTCGATTATCTTTCCCCTGTTCATCACGAAGACGCGGTCGCATTCAACCGCTTCCTCCATAAAATGAGTGATGAGGACTATCGTTTTTTTGCGCTCCTTGTTAAGGTAACGTATTGTGCCCATTATCTCGTCCCTGCCTTTTGGGTCGAGCATGGCAGTCGCTTCGTCGAAAACTATTATGTCCGGGTGCATGGCCAGTACGCCCGCTATGGCGACACGCTGCTTTTGCCCGCCGGACAGCATGTGCGGCGCGTGCTTTGCGTAGCCCGCCATGTCCACAGCTTCCAGCGCTTCCTTTACGCGGTTTATGATCTCCTCGCGCGGGACGCCTAAGTTCTCCGGGCCGAACGCAACGTCTTCCTCCACTATCGTTGAGACTATCTGGTTATCCGGGTTTTGGAAGACCATGCCCGCCCTGCTCCTTATGTCCCAGGTTAAAAGCTCGTCTCTTGCGTCCATACCGAGCACTAAAAGCCCGCCCTCCTGAAGCTTCAGGAGCACGTTTATGTGCTTGGCGAACGTGGATTTGCCGCTGCCGTTGTGCCCAAGAATGGCGACAAATTCGCCTTGCTCAACGTCCAGCGTAACGCCCGAGAGCGCGATGTGGATGTTTTCCTCATCCGCCATGTATACGTATTTTATGTCTTTCGCGTCTATCGCGGTCATGTGGTTTGCCTCCGGCGGCTTAAGAACCTTTTTGCTTACGCCAAAAAAGGTTCTTAAGAATCTCCAAAAACGCGTTATGCTTTTGGAGAGCGAACGATAGTTCGCGTGGGGTCTGGGGAACAAGTTCCCCAGCGGGTTCTTAGGGCGGAGCCCTAAAGGTCTTTGCCCTAATCAAAAGGGGGCCAGTAAAATATATATATACATATATACTTTAACAGTCCCCCGTTCATGTCAATCGCAAGCTGTCTTTTATATGTAATCACTTCTTAATTCCGGTAACACATCTTTACGGATAATTTTCCGAACCTCTTTGGCAAAAAGCCTCGCAATAGCGCTGCTATTACTGCGTTTTTCGCCTTTGATATTCAAAAAATTCTCTCGCAAATCCGTGCAACCTACATTAATCATTGCTTACTTAGTGTTATACCAATTCCAAAATTACGACTTCGGCAGCGTCTCCGCGCCTGGGCCCGGTTTTTATTATCCTGGTGTATCCGCCACCCTGGCCAAGGCTCTTGGCGCGCTCAGCGTACTTAGGAGCCACCTCACGGAACAGCTTCTCCACGACCGGATGGTTTACGTCGCCCGTACGCTTTTTATAGTCGTACTTGCTTTCCTTTTGCTGCTTTTCCTCCGGGAAATCGTAAAGGTATTCCATTATGATACGCCTCGCTGCGAGCTTTTTCGCCGAGTCGTTCGTAACTTTAGTTGAAACGCCGTCTATGGTTTTCGTTACCTCAACGGTATCGTCATAAGTGCGTATAGCCTTTGTTATGAGCTTTTCCGCCATACGCTGCGTTTCCTTAGCCCTCCACTTTGTCGTCTCTATTTTTCCGTACTTAATAAGCGACGTAACGAGATTCCTAAGTATCGCCTTTCTCTGATCGGACGGCCTGCCCAATTTTCTATAAGCCAATTTTGCTTTACCTCCCTTCTATGCGACTAATATCTATCAGTCGTCCTGCTTGAGGCCAAGTCCCAACGCCTCAAGCTTCTGCTGTACTTCTTCCAGTGATTTCTTGCCGAGGTTCCTGACTTTCATCATTTCTTCCTCGTTGCGCATTATGAGTTCTTCCACCGTGTTTATGCCCGCCCGCTTAAGGCAGTTGTACGAACGCACGGAAAGGTCGAGCTCTTCTATGGTGATTTCGAGTATCTTTTCTTTTTTGTCTTCTTCCTTTTCGACCATTATCTCGACGTCGCCCACATGATCCGTAAGGTTAATGAATTGCGATAAGGACTCGCTCATTATCTTCGCCGCCAGCGATACGGCCTCGTCCACGTTCATGCTGCCGTTTGTGGAAACGTCCAGCGTGAGCTTGTCGAAGTCTGTTATCTGCCCTACGCGCGTGTTCTCCACGGAAAAGTTAACCCGCGTTACAGGGGTGAACAGCGAGTCCACCGGTATCACGCCTATGGCCATGTTGGGAGCCTTGTTCCTCTCCGCGAGCACATAGCCCCGGCCCTTCTCCAGCGTTATCTCCATGTAGATGCTGGCGTCCTTGTCAAGCGTCGCTATGTGCATGTCCTCGTTCACTATATCGACTTCGGAATCGTGCTCTATATCCGCCGCTGTCACGGCGCCCGGGCCCTTAGCGTTTATTATCAGCTTTTTGGGCTCGTCCGTGTGCATCCTGGCGCACAATCCCTTTAAGTTGAGCACAATATTCGTAACGTCTTCATGCACGCCTTCTATCGTGGTAAACTCGTGCAGCACTCCGTCTATCTTTACGCTGGTCACGGCCGTGCCCGGAAGCCCGGACATCAGTATCCGCCTAAGCGAATTGCCGATAGTCGTGCCGAAACCCCTCTCAAGGGGCTCCATAACGTAAGTGGCGTGCTTTTTGTCATCGCTCATGCTTGTACATTCGATATTTGGTCTTTCAATTTCAAGCATATATAACCTCCTCCTTCAAGCTAAAAGGCTTATCTGGAATACAACTCAACAATCAAGTGCTCCGCAATAGTGAGGTCAATATCGTCTCTCTCAGGCATGGCGACAACCCGTCCCTTAAGGTTTGCTATGTCGAACTCTAGCCACTTCGGGACCGACTTTTCGCCCTGCTCTTTTAATATTTTAAAATGCTCGGCTGAAGCGGACTTCGGCGCAACGGTTATTTCGTCGCCATCCCTTACAATGTATGAGGGAATGTCCACTTTTTTGCCGTTCACCCTTACGTGTCCGTGCATGACAATCTGGCGCGACTGAGCCCTGGAATCTCCCAGCCCCAGCCTGTACGATACGTTATCAAGCCTTCTCTCAAGTAACTGGAGAAGGTTTTCGCCCGACTTGCCCTTCATTTTCACGGCCATGTCGAAGTACTTCCGAAACTGGCTCTCAAGCACTCCGTAAGCCCTTTTGACCTTTTGCTTTTCCCTGAGCTGCGTGCCGTACTCGCTCACTTTGCTACGTCTTCCCATGCCATGCTGGCCGGGAGGCACCGGACGCGTTACGAACGCGCACTTCTGCGAGTAGCACCTGTCTCCTTTTAAAAATAGTTTAGCGCCTTCCCTGCGGCAAAGGCGGCAAACCGGTCCTGTATATCTAGCCATGTTTTGTACCTCCTTATACCCTTCTGCGCTTGGGAGGACGGCATCCGTTGTGCGGGATGGGCGTCACGTCCTTTATTAGCGTCACGTCGAGACCTGCTATCTGAAGCGCCCTTATCGCGGCTTCCCTGCCGGAGCCGGGACCCTTCACGTACACTTCAACAGTTTTGAGGCCATGTTCCATGGCGGCCCTCGCGGCCGTCTCAGCCGCTATCTGCGCGGCAAAAGGCGTGCTCTTCCTGGAGCCACGGAAACCCATGGCGCCCGAGCTCGCCTGCGAGAGAGCGTTGCCATTCATATCCGACATCGTTACAATTGTATTGTTAAATGAAGAACGGATATGCGCCTGGCCTTTTTCTATGTTCTTTTTCTCTTTGCGCCTTCTGGTTGTTTTTCTTTTAGGTGCAGCCATTTACATCATCCCTCCTTACTTTTTCTTGCCCGCGACAGTGCGCTTGGGGCCTTTTCTCGTTCTTGCGTTCTGTTTTGTGCTCTGGCCTCTTACGGGCAGGCCTTTCCTGTGCCTCACGCCTCTGTAGCAGCCAATTTCCATCAAGCGCTTTATGTTCATCGAGACGTCCCTTCTAAGGTCGCCTTCCACTTTCAAGCTGCGGTCGATGTACTCTCTTAGCTTGCTTACGTCGCCTTCGTCGAGGTCTCTTACCCTGATATCAGGATCTATTTCTGTTTCAGCCAAAATCTTTTTGGATGTCGTCAGGCCGATCCCAAAAATGTATGTAAGGCCAATTTCAAC
>JAVBSU010000108.1:0-11500 GCA_031556555.1 Christensenellaceae bacterium | reverse complement strand
TCGTACATAAACGGCGTAGCCTTCATACACACGGAGCTTTTAAAGAACACCGTGCTGCACGAATGGTATCAAAGGTACCCCGACCGCTTCTTAAACAAGACGAACGGCGTGGCGCAAAGGCGGTGGGTGGCTCTTAGCAACCGGGAGCTCGCCGGGCTTATAACCCAAAAGATCGGCGACGAGTGGATTAAGGACTTTTCAAAGATATCTGAAATCGAGAAGTTCATCCAGGACGACGCCTTTGTAATGAAGTTCAACGAAATAAAGCTGGCCAGGAAGAAAAAGCTGGCCCAGTACATAAGGAAACGCGACGGCTTTAAAGTAAACCCCAAAACGATATTCGACATCCAGGTCAAGCGGCTGCACGAATACAAGCGCCAGCTTTTAAACGCCTTCGCCATAATGGACATCTACTACAAAATAAAAGAGGGGGAACTCACGCTCGACTACCCCGTGAGCTTCATATTTGGCTCAAAGGCCGCGCCCGGTTACTACAACGCCAAGAGCATAATAAAATATATCAACGAAGTGGGCGAACTTTTAGAGCGGGACGAAGCCGTAGGTGACAGGCTGGCCGTGTACTTTGTTTCAAACTACGACGTGCCTTACGCGGAAAAGATATTCCCGGCGGCGGATATATCCGAACAGATTTCAACAGCGGGCACGGAAGCGTCGGGCACGGGCAACATGAAGTTCATGATGAACGGCGCGGTGACGCTCGGTACTTACGACGGCGCGAACGTCGAGATATTCGAGGAAGCGGGCGAAGAGAACAACTACGTTTTCGGGGCGCGCCTCGAGGAGATAGAAAATCTTGCGGGCAAGTACGACGCGCGCCGCTACTACGAATCGAACCCGCGCATAACGAGAGTTGTAAACACGCTGATAGACGGCACGGTAAGCGACGACGGAACGGGCATGTTCCAGAACCTGTACAACTCGCTCGTGACGGGCGGCATGGACAATGCCGACAGGTATAAAGTGCTTTTAGACTTTGAAGATTACACGGACACTAAGATTAAGGCTCTCAAAGATTACGAAGACCGCATGGCGTTTGGCAGGAAATGCCTTTACAACGTAGCGCGTTCCGCGCGTTTCTCGTCCGACAGGTGCATAACGGAGTACGCGAACGAAATTTGGAAGCTGTAAAGGATAATAAGGGAAAAGGAAGTATATAGGCGCAAATGAAAATAGTTATAGTCGGCGACGGGAAGGTGGGATCCGCGCTGACTGAAATGCTTTCGGGCGAAGAACACGACATCGTCATTATAGACAGCAACAAGAGGGTATTAAACGAGGCGTTGGAATCTTCGGACGTACGGGTGGTGCACGGCAACGGCGCGGCATGGGAAGTCCAGCAGGAAGCGGACGTGGAGGACAGCGACCTTTTTATCGCGGCCACGAGCGCGGACGAAATAAACATCCTCTCGTGCATGCTGGCGAGGAGGCTTGGCTGCCCGCACACGATAGCGCGCGTCAGGAACCCCGACTACCGGCAGCAGCTCATATACATGAAAGATGAGCTCGGGCTAAGTATGACTGTCAACCCCGAGCTTTCCGCGGCGCAGGAAATTTTCCGCTTGCTGCAGTTCCCTTCGTTCATGCAGCGGGACACCTTTGCCAAGGGGCGCGTGGAGATAGTGCAGATCGACCTTTCCGAAGGGAGCCGCATCTCGGCTAAGCTGGCCGGTAAGACGCTTTCGGAAATCTACAGGGCGGCCAGGGTAAAGCTCCTGGTGTGCTCGGTCGAGAGGGGCAACAAAGTCTACATACCCGACGGGGAGTTCCGGTTAAAAAAGGGGGACAGCATATTCGTCACCGCGCTTTCAACCGACCTGGCGCGTCTAATGCGCAACCTTGAGCTGGTGCAGGAAAAATTAAAAAACGTGCTCATAGTAGGCGGCGGGCGCATATCCTTCTACCTTGCGAGGGAGCTTTTAAGCTCGGGCATAGAAGTAAAAATTATCGAAAAAGACGCGCGCCGCTGCCGCGAGTTGGCCGAATACCTTCCGCAGGCCATGATAATAGAAGCGGACGGCACGGAAAAGTGGCTGCTGGACGCCGAGGGCATACAACGCACGGACGCCGTAATAACCCTAACCAATATGGACGAGGAAAACCTTATCATTTCCATGTACGCCGACTTTAAAAACGTGCCTAACGTTATAACAAAGATGAACCGCACGGAATACGCCGAAGTGTTCCGCGATAAGGGAATAGAGCGCGTGGTCAGCCCCAAGGAGCTTTGCTCTCACGAGATAGCGAGGTACGTCCGCGCCATGCAGCTCGCGGAGGGAGATTCCGCGCTAACGCTGCACAGGATAGGCCGGATGGAGGCGCTGGAGTTCCGCGCGGCCGCGGAAACGAACCACCTGGGCGTGAACCTTAGCGAAGTCAGCCTACGGCCGGGCATACTGATCGCCTGCATAAACAGGGGCGGCAGGATAATAATCCCGGGCGGCAAAGACACGCTGGAGGAAGGCGACACGGTTATAATCGCCACGACGGCGGACAGGAAGGTGAAGGACCTAAACGACATATTCGCCAACGAATACCACGCGGAGGAACGGGCCAGATGAACCGGAGAATGGTGCTCTTCATCGTATGCATAATAATGCGGATGGAGGCCGTCGTCATGATCCCTCCGCTCATCATCGCCCTTGCTAACGGCGAGGCGGCCGCGGCCTACGGCTTTGTAATCTCCATCGCGGCGCTATTAGGCGCAAGCTTAATAGCAAACATAAGAAAACCCGAAGTAAAAGAATTCTACGCCCGCGAGGGCTTTTTAATTGTAGCTTTGGCGTGGATAGTCGTATCCGCTTTCGGGGCGCTGCCCTTTTTCCTGAGCGGCGGGATACCGAGCTACATAGACAGCCTGTTCGAGACTGTCTCGGGCTTTACAACCACGGGCGCTACAATACTTACAGATATTGAAGCGCTGCCGTACAGCCTTCTGTACTGGCGCAGCTTTACTCACTGGCTGGGCGGCATGGGCGTGCTGGTCTTTGTAATGGCCATAATCCCCCTCTCCAAGAACACCGGCAACACCATGCACATAATGAGGGCGGAAAGCCCGGGGCTGGATGTCGACAAGCTCGTCCCCAGGATGCACGATTACGCGAAAATACTTTACATAATGTATATAGTCATGACGGCTGTGGAGTTTTTGTTTTTGCTGGCGGGCGGCATGCCCGTGTTCGACAGCCTGACGACTTCGTTTTCCACGGCGGGCACCGGCGGCTTTTCCATAATGAACGACAGCATGGCCAGCTACACTATGTACCAGCAAAACGTGGTCACCGTCTTTATGATACTGTTCTCCATAAGCTTCAGTATTTTTTACATGCTGTTGGCGCGCGAGTTCGGAAAGGTGGTTAGGAACCAGGAATTGTGGTTATATCTTGTAGTAATGACAGTGGCTATAGTGGTTATAACGGCAAGCGTCGTGAACCTTTTCGCATCGCTTAACGAAGCGGCGCACCATGTGTCCTTCCAGGTCGCGTCGATAATGTCCACCACAGGTTTCGTCACGGTAGATTACGATGTATGGCCGCAGCTGCCGCGCATTATAATAATAATACTGACCGTGATCGGCTCGTGCGCCGGCTCCACGGGCGGCGGTATAAAAATGGCGCGAGTGCTGCTGCTGGGCAAAGCCTTTGTGAGGGATCTGAAGCGGCTGATACGCCCGCGGTCCGTCTCGCTCATAAAAATGAACGGCCAGGTGGTGGAAGACCACATAGTGCGGGGCACACAGAGCTTTCTGGCGGCGTACCTCCTTGTGGTGATCGTATCCGCAATAATAATATCGCTGGACAACTTCTCCATCGATACTACGGTGAGTTCCGTGCTGACGTGCATGAGCAACACCGGCCCGGGGCTCGACATGGTCGGCCCGGTGGGCAACTACTCGGCGTTTTCTGTCCTGAGCAAGCTCACGCTGTCCGCCGACATGCTCATAGGAAGGCTGGAAATATACCCGCTGCTGATGCTGTTCGCCCGGTCGACATGGAAAATATAATACTATTTGCAATTGAAATCAATTGCCCGGCAAAAGGCCGGGATCGCAGCCAAGGCTGCGGCAAATAGTATTGAACGGCGTTTCGGCGGCGCAAACGCCTTGCGCCGTTGGCGCGAAATTTAAAATGTTTTACATTTTAAATTGAAACTGGTTAGAGGAAACACTGATTTATGATAGAAATGGACAGGATAAACCAAATGCTGGACGAGATAGTAATGACTTTTCCGAGAGATCTTTTCACGGATCTTAACGGCGGGGTGGTACTTAACCCCAACGTAAAATACCACCCCGAGGCGAAGGATCATGACCTCTACATACTGGGGGAATACAACCACAGCTACATGATGGGGCGCTACATAGTAATATACGGCGGCTCCTTCCAGAAGATGTTCGGTAACTCGGGCGAGGAAGTTATGCGCAGCCAATTAGAGCACACCTTAAAGCACGAGTTTACCCACCACATGGAGTCCATGGCGGGGGAAAAAGACCTTGAGATAACTGACGCTGTGCAGTTGCAGAGGTACAGGGACAGGCAGGCGCAAAATCAAAATGTGTATCGCGAGGACGAAAACGGGCGCGTTTAAAGGCGTCCGGGAAAATGGAGTAAGCAAATGGCGGGGCATACCCTACGCTGAGCCGCCAACCGGTGGAAGGCGCTTTATGCCGCCGGCCGTGAAAGAAGAGTACGGCGGCGATGTTATAGACGCTTCCTCCTACGGTTCGATATGCGTGCAGAACAGGCGCAGGGACGACATGAGCGAGGACTCGCTTACGCTCAACATATGGGCCCCCGCCGGGGGAGAGGGGCTTGCCGTTATGGTTTACGTGCACGGCGGTTCTTTTTTTGACGGCACGGGCAGCGACCCCGAATACGAGGGCTCCGTTCTCGCGGTCGAAGGCGGCGTCGTGGCCGTGACCTTGAATTACCGGCTGGGCGTGCTGGGGTTCATGGATTTCTCCTTCCTGGGCGAGGGCTTTTCACCCAACTGCGGCCTTTTAGACGTAGTGGCCGCCATAGGGTGGGTGCGCGAAAACATCGAGGCTTTCGGCGGGGATCCGGATAATATTACAGTTTTCGGCCAGTCCGCCGGGGCTTACATCGCGTCCGCGATATCGCTAATGCCCGAGGCGCAGGGCATGATATCAAAAGTCATAATGATGAGCGGCGCTCCCGCGCTCATACACAGCGCCGGACGCGCGCAATGGCTGGGCAGGGAGTATATGGACTTCATGAACATAAGGAGCGGGGAAGAGCTCAAGGCCGCTCCGGCCCTGCATCTCACCGGAAGGCAGCTGCACTTTCGAAAACACTGCGGCCTGGGGTCGGCGACGTACAGCCTGTCGGCGGACGGCGGTGCGTTGGAGGACTTTCTGATACCCATGGCCGGGAAACACGCTAAGCTGCCCATATTAATAGGCACGGTAAAGGACGAAATGTCGTTTTTATTCGTGAAGCCTTTCAACAGCCAGATGGATATGGGCCGGGTGTTCGACGCGGGCGCGGGCGGTGAGGACGGCGACGTAAGCAAGCGCATAGAGCGCGCCTACGAAACGTACGGCAAGCGCAAGATGCACATGATGATGAGCGACCTTATATTCAGGATGCAGAGCGTGTGGTTTTGCGAAAACTACAGCAAAAAAGCCGACGCGTGGATGTACCGCTTCGACTATTCAACAGTGGCGGCCAGCGTGACCGGCCTTCGGGCCTTCCACTCAACAGACATACCCTTCCTGTTCGGCAACTATAACGCGGGCATAACGCGCGCGATATTCTGGCTGTCGCCAATAAGGAGCGCCATATTAAGGGTGAGCCGCGAGATACGGCGCGACTTTACAACTTTCGCAAAAACGGGCGGGCTGCCCTGGCAAAAGTGCAGCGGAGAAGACACGCCGGCCAAGTGTTACGACAGGAAAATAAGCTACGTACAGGCCGTGCCGCGCGAAATAAAGGAAGCCTACAAGGGCTCGCGGTTCAGGCAAAGATGCTTTAACGGTGAGAGCAACGACTTGACCAACAACTTAACTTAACCCCAAGCAACAATTTTATTGTTTACCGCGTCTTTCCGGAATTATTAATAGTATAGTTAAGGGAGGCGGATTAGATGAATAATATTTCGAAAAGTAACAGGCTTGCGTCCGAAAGCTCGCCGTATCTTTTGCAGCACGCCCAAAACCCGGTGGACTGGTGGCCGTGGACGGAAGAGGCTTTTGCCGCAGCCAGGGCGGAGAACAAGCCCGTCTTCCTGTCCATAGGTTATTCGGCCTGCCACTGGTGCCACGTGATGGAGCGGGAATCTTTCGAGGACGAAGAGGTGGCGGCGCTGCTCAATAACAATTTCATTTCAATTAAAGTTGACAGGGAGCAGCGGCCGGACGTAGACGCCGTGTACATGGACGTATGCCAGGCGATGACTGGGAGCGGAGGCTGGCCGCTGACCATACTCATGACTCCGGGCAAACAGCCGTTTTACGCCGCGAGTTATTTGCCCAAGAACAGAAAGTACGGCCACGCCGGCCTCATGGAGCTATTGGCCGCGGCGGCGGAAAAATGGCACGGAGATCCAGGGGCGCTGGAAAACGCGGGGCGGGACATTACGGCGGCCGTGGCAGGCGCGCAAAATCGCGAGCATGTAGCGGCGGAGCCCGGCAGGGATACGGTAAGGAGGGCGGAAGAGGCGTTCGAGGCCGCCTTTGACCCTGACTACGGCGGCTTTGGGAACGCGCCCAAGTTTCCCATGCCGCACACGCTGATGTTCCTTATGCGTTACCACGCGCTCGAATCCGACCAGAACGCGCTCGATATGGTGGAGATGACCATACAGGGCATGTACGCGGGCGGAATATTCGACCATCTGGGCTACGGCTTTTCCCGTTATTCGACGGACGAGCGATGGCTGATACCCCACTTTGAGAAAATGCTGTATGACAACGCGCTCATGTGCATGGCGCTTATAGAATGCTACCAGGCGACGGGAAACCCTCTTTACAGAGGTATCGCGGAGCGGACGCTCGAATACGTGGCCCGCGAGATGACGTCAAAGGACGGCGGCTTTTTCAGCGCGCAGGATGCGGACGTGGACGGCAGGGAAGGCGCGTATTATACATTTACCCCGGACGAAGTGCTAAGCGTGCTGGGCGGGGAGGACGGCGACTGGTTCTGCGCGAAGTACGGAATAACGGAAGGCGGAAACTTTGAGGGCAAAAGCGTCCCCAACCTTTTTGGGGCGGCCGGCCTTTCGGACGGATCCGACGTGAGGCAGGGCGCGCTGGACGCGCTTTACGGTTACCGCGCAAAAAGGCACGAGCTCAGGGTGGACGACAAGCTGCTTACTGCATGGAACGCCCTCATGATCGCGGCCTACGCCAGGGCTTATACGGTTTTGGGAAAAGAGGATTACCTTAAGGCCGCGCTGCGCGCGCTGGGCTGCGTGCGCGGCAAGTGGTGGGACAGCGATGGGCTTAAAGTGGGCTATAGGGACGGCGCAATGGGCGATGGCTTTTTGAGCGACTACGCTTTCCTCGCGTGGGCGCATCTTGAATTGCACAAAGCGACGCTTGACGCGCGCTACCTTTCGGCCGCGGCAGGGCTGGCCAAAGATATAATAGCGATGTTCACGAACCCCGGCGGCGGCTACTATATGAATCCGGAAGACGGCGAACAGCTCATATTCCGTCCGGTGGAAACCTTTGACGGAGCGCTGCCCTCCGGCAACTCCGTGTTTGCGTACTGCCTTGTTAAACTGGCGGCGCTGACCGGCGAAGCGTACTGGGAAGACATGGCGCAAAAGCAGCTAGCCTTCCTCGCGCCGCGTGTAGAAGCCCAGCCAAGGGGCGGCGCGTTCGCGCTCATGGCGCTTATGGAGGCGGTTTACCCGTCCCGAGAAGTAGTCTGCGCCCTAAAGAACGAAGAAGACGCCAGAGCGGTTGCTCAGGCCATCGGCAAGCGTTTTATCCCAAACCTGTCCGTGCTTATAAAAACCGCGAATGGCGCGGAAGAGCAGGCGGAGGCGTCGCCCTTCATAGAAAACTACCCCCTGCCGGACGGGCGCTTCGCGTTCTACGTATGCCAAAACCGTTCGTGCGGCGCCCCCGTGCGCAGCCTGGAGGAAATGCTGGCTGTGTTGTGAAATGAGTAAGCCCTACTCTTTAACTAACGCGTAAAGCTTCATGTCGGCGGCCTGCCCGTTCTTTACAGCGTTTTTCCGCATCACGCCCTCCAGCGCAAAGCCGGATTTTTCCAGCACGCGGCAGGAAGCGATGTTGTAGGCGTACGGTTCGGCGAAAATGCGGATGATGTCCGTGTGCGCGAACACGTAGCCGCACACGTACCTAACGGCCGTTGTGCAAACGCCCTTGCCCCAGTAGGGCTCCGCTATGTAGTAACCCATTTCGCCCGTGAGGCGGTGGACGTTCCGTCCGCGGAAAACGCCGATGCTCCCGATAACTTTTCCATCCGCGCATATCGCGAAGTCGTAGCGGCTACCCTTATCCGCCGTGAGCACTGCGCGCAGGTACTCTTCGGCGTCCGAAACCGTGTATGGGTACGGTATACCGTCCCTTAAATTGTCTTGAATTTTTTTGTTGTTCAGAGCGGCCGCAAGGTCTTTGGCGTCGCTCAGTTTCCATTTGCGTATTTGTACGTCCATGACCTGCTCCCTTTTATTGACCTGCACATCATTCTACATCCTAAGCGCAAGGTTTTCAAGCCCAGTATGCAATTGCAAAATCACTTAAAACGCAGTATAATAATACACATAACAGTATTATTCATATCCCATAAAAAAACCGAATAACCAAGCTTCCTGAAACTTTAAAGAGGTTATTGCCATGAAAAAATTTTTTTATAAGTTGTTTTTTGCAATTCTTGTAATCTCTCTCTTGTTTAGCCTTTCTCCCGTGTCATACGCGGAGGAAGCGCCGGTAATGCCCGCTGAAGACGTGGTGGTGGTGGCCGAACCCGCGCCGGAAATAGTTGTGGCGGAGGAAGGTGCGCAGGCCATGGAAGTGCCTGAAGAGGAGGTGCAGGCCGCCGAAGGCCCGCCGGTGGAGGAGCGGCCGCTTGTTGAGAAGGCGGAGACTACAGTTGCGTTGAGTGATGGCCAAAAATTGCTTGTGAAGTGGGAAAATGGAAAATGGCAGTATAGTACCGATGGAAGCGGTTATGCTGACGTTGTTGAACCACTCGCCGTATCCGGCGGCGCGGCGGGAACTAACCCTACCACCGTAGACGCGTATATAACGGTGACCGGCCCGGGCGCGGCAATGGCTGACGCAAACGCCCTGCCGCTTGTGCTGGGCAATTTACACCTTGAACCCGGTAGCCAATCTCCCCTGCTGATTACAAATAAAGCCAACGTGCACATAACGCTGGCCACGGGTACGCAAAACACGCTTTACGCGGTGGGTAGCAGCGCCGGATTGCAACTGGATCCGGAAAGCAGCGTATCTATTACTTCGGATGAGGCTAACCCCGGCTCATTGACCGCCATGGGCGGCTCTGATAGAACCAGAGGCGGCGCGGGCATAGGCGGCGGAAATGGCAAGCCCGGCGCGGTTGATGGCGGCCGGATAAGCATAAGCGGCGGGACGGTGGCCGCGAGGGGGGGCGCAAATTCCGCGGGCATAGGCGGCGGCGGTGGTGAAGCGGGTGCGAACGGGGCAGGCAGCGCCATAAACATAAGCGGCAATGCCCGTGTAAAGGCCACTGGCGGCGCAAATAGCGCGGGCATAGGCGGAGGTGGAAGTTTTAACGCCAGTGGCGCGGCAAACGGCGGCCAGATAAACATAAGCGGCAACGCCCAAGTCGAGGCCACTGGCGGCGATGGCGGCGTATATGGCGGCGCGGGCATAGGCGGCGGCTCACAAGCCGCGGGCGCCAGTGGTGCTTCAAGCAACGGCGTGCCCAGTAAGATAGAAATAAGCGGCAACGCTCAAGTTGAGGCCACTGGCAGCGATGACGGCGCGGGCATAGGCGGCGGATCGGGAGGCGCGGGCACAGCCGGTACCCCAAGCGGCCAGATAATCATCACCGGGGCGGCCGTGAGCGCGCAAGGCATGGGCGGCGGGTACGATATAGGCAGAGGCAGGGGCACGGAAAAATCCTGCAACCTTACGATAGGCGGCGGCGCGCTGGTGGAGCTTAAAGTGAACGGCATCGGCCCGGTTACCGAAGCGGACGGCACAACCCCGCGCAAATACATCGGAACCTGCGTGCTGCACGGCGTTGGCGCGGATACGGGGAAGGACGGCACGGCGGGGACGTATTATAAACTGACCCCAACGGACTGTACTTGGCAAACCGTTCAGCCCACTCCGGCAAACCCGCATAAGCTCGCCAACATATTGTGGAGTTCGGATATGGCCGAGGTTAAATCTTCTGACATTCCCGGCCTCACGTTCGTCCGGTGGGACGAGTCAAACCGGGAGAGCAGGGCTAATTACGAATATGCGGACACGTTTTCGGGACTGACCGACCCCACGCGGATTGAACCCAGGAGCACCGTATCCCCAACCGGCGGCGTGCGCCCGGCGTCGTTTGAGATAATTATGCGTCCGGAATACGAAAGCGCGTTCACGTTCGACAGCGTGGGCGGCAACCCGGTTCCCCCGCAGCAGATAATGCGGGGCGGTAAGGCAACGGAGCCGGTTGCCCCCACAAAACCGGGTTACACGTTTGCGGGATGGTATAAAAGTACATTTTATACGGAAGAATGGGATTTTGGCAACGATACGGTGAGCAACAACACGACGGTGTACGCGAAGTGGATGTGCGCGTTCACGTTCGACAGCGTGGGCGGCGGCGCGGTACCCGGACAGCTTTTGGAGACAGGAGGCAAGGCAACGGAGCCGGTTGCCCCCACAAAACCGGGGTACACGTTCGCGGGATGGTATAAAAGTACATCTTATACGGAAGAGTGGGATTTTGACAACGATACGGTGAGCAACAACACGACGGTGTACGCGAAGTGGATGTGCGCGTTCACGTTCGACAGCGTGGACGGCGGCGCGGTACCCGGACAGCTTTTGGAGACAGGAGGCAAGGCAACGGAGCCGGTTGCCCCCACAAAACCGGGGTACACCTTCGCGGGATGGTATAAAAGTACATCTTATACGGAAGAATGGGATTTTGGCAACGATACGGTGAGCGAAAACACGACAGTGTACGCGAAGTGGATGCAAACCCCACCCGTTATTGTGTACGTGAACTTCACGTACAACTACATGGACGGCGTAACGGCGGCCAAATCGTTGACAGTGATCGCGGGGCGCGCAGTGCAAACGCCGTCCGACCCCGTGAGGGAAGGCTATATCTTCGATGGCTGGTACACGGATGAAGCATATGGGAGCGAATACAACTTTTCCACTCCGGTCACGCGGCCAACTACCGTATACGCCAAGTGGATTGAGGAAGTGCCCGTGGAGAGCGTGGCCGTTACGCCAAAAAAAGTAATAACCACGACGGGAGAGGAGATAGAGTTC
>JAVBSU010000041.1:0-10032 GCA_031556555.1 Christensenellaceae bacterium | reverse complement strand
AACTTCTAAAACCCGTACTCCGCCATGATTCCCGCGACCTGTCCAGCCCAGCCCCCGCCGGGGCAGTACACGGACTCTATGTCCTCAAGCGTGCCGCCCCTGTAGAACTTGCCGTTTTCGTCGAGGTAGTTTTCGCCGAGGTTCTGCGCAGCGTATGTTATGCCTTCACTCATCACGTCAAAGCTCAGATAGCCGTTTTCACCCTTGTTTCCGGCGACGTTGTGCTGGTTTTGGCTGAGCCAGCTCTCCCCGTTGCCCGATTCCAGCCGGACCACCGCCAAAAGGAATATACCGTTTATGTGGTAATTCTGTTCGCAATCGTAGAACATGCCCCCGTAGCCTTTAAAAGCTTCGGGCATTATTTCTTCGTAATCGGCCGCCGACAGGCCGGACGTGCTTTTAAGATCCGACGCCGCGTAGGCGGTTAGAGGCGAGAGCCCAACGCACATAACTATACACAGAGACAAAAATATCTTAACATTTTTCTTCAAAACAATCCTCCAATCTAATGCTGATTTCAACCTAAAATGCCGTATCTTTGTGGTCTTTTTCCCGCGCTGCTTCGTTGCCGCCCCTTGACGTAGCTGCCTGCTACGCCTGCGAGCCTGCGCCTTACATCGCGAAAAAATCCTCACAAACCTTGTAGGCATTTCAAATTGCAATTAGCATAAACGTACTTCTCTATTTTGAAAAATAAATGTTAAGATATTATGACGTTTATGTTTCTATTTTGTAAATTTCACATCGGAGGCGCGTTATCACGCCTCCGTGTCGTAATCCTCCGCGTCCTCAAACTGGCTCATGTAGAGCTCTGAGTAGAAGCCTTTTTGGGCGAGCAGCTCCTCGTGCGGGCCATACTCCACAACGTCGCCATCGCGCATCACGAATATTACGTCCGCATTCCTTATAGTGCTCAGCCGGTGGGCAATAACAAAGCTTGTCCGCCCCTTCATGAGCTCGTCCATGGCCTGCTGTATCTGTATTTCCGTGCGCGTGTCAACGGAGCTCGTCGCTTCGTCCAGTATCAGCATTTTCGGATCGCTCAGTATAGTGCGCGCAATGGTCAAAAGCTGCTTCTGCCCCTGGGAGATGTTGCTGCTTGCCTCGTTTATTTCAGTGTCGTAGCCCTCGGGCAGCGTCCTAATGAAGTGGTCGGCCTGCGCGGCTTTCGCGGCGGCTACAACTTCATCATCCGTGGCCTCCAGGCGGCCGTAGCGGATATTCTCCCTTATGGTTGTGTTCTCCAGCCATGCGTCCTGGAGCACCATGCCGAACATATCCCTTAAGTCGTGGCGGGTAAAGCCGGTTATGTTGTGGCCGTCAACGAGTATCGCACCGCCCTGGAGTTCGTAAAACCGCATTAAAAGCTTTATGATCGTAGTCTTTCCCGCGCCGGTGGGGCCGACTATGGCGACCTTCTGGCCGGGTTTCACATGCACGGAGAAGTCGTGTATTATTATCTTCTCGGGGTCGTAGCCAAAGTGCACGTGGTCGAAATCCACCCTTCCTTCCGCGTTGCCGGTGGGCGCTGGGTTCAGCGCCTCCGGCGACTGTTCTCCCTCTCCCAAAAAGTCGAACACGCGCTCCGCCGCCGCCATTGTCATTTGCAACACGTTGGAGATGTTCGCTATCTGCATTATGGGCTGCGTGAACTGGCGCACGTACTGGATAAAGGCCTGTATGTCGCCTATGGGCAGCGAACCGTTTATTGTGAGCCAGCCGCCCAGTATGCATATGGCCACGTAGCCAATGTTGCCGATAAAGTTCATCACGGGCATCATGAGGCCGGACAGGAACTGCGAACGCCACGCGGCCTGGTAGAGCTTGCCGTTCATGCCGTCAAACTCGTCGACCGACCGTTCCTCGCCGTTGAACGCTTTTACGACTCTGTGGTTGGAGTACATCTCCTCCACGTGGCCGTTTACGTGCCCGAGGTAGTCCTGCTGGGCCGTGAAATGCTTTTGCGAGCGCTTTACTACAGCCGTTACGAACACGAGCGACACGGGTATTATGAGCAGGGCGATTATGGTCATCTGCCAGCTCATGGAGAACATCATTATTATGATGCCGATTATCATCGTTACAGACGATATTATCTGCGACAGGCTCTGGTTAAGGCTCTGGGTTATTGTGTCAACGTCGTTCGTCACGTATGAAAGAACTTCGCCGTAGCTTTTGGTATCGAAGTATTTTAAGGGCAGCTTGTTTATCTTTTCAGATATATCTTTGCGCATGTTGTACGTTACGTCCACCGCGACCTTCGCCATCATTATTCCCTGTATGTAGGCGAATACCGCGCTTATGACGTACAAAACCACAAGCTGGAATATTATCTGCGCCACGTAGGTGAAGTCTATGCCGCTCTTGCTGCCGTCCACCATGCCCATCATATCGCTGAATATGCTGGTTGTGGCCTGTCCAAGTATTTTTGGCCCCAGTATGGAGAAAACAGTGGACACCGCCGAAAAGATCATTACGATAACTACTGCCAGCCTGTGCTTGCCTATGTAGCGTACAAGCTTTGAAAAAGCCCCTTTAAAGTCGCGGGCCTTCTGGCCGCCTATTACCATTCCTCCGCCCGGGCCGCCGCCCATGCGCTGAGGCTCTTTTTTTACTTTTATGTCGGAAGCTTTCGTACTCACAGTTCATCACCTCCCAACTGGGATTCCGCAATTTCAAGGTATGTGGGGCAGTTTTTCAGCAGCTCGCCGTGCGTCCCCTTGCCCACTATCCTGCCTTCTTCCAGCACGATTATCTGGTCCGCGTGCAGTATCGTCGATACGCGCTGCGCGACGATCAAAACCGTGCTCTTTCTCGTATATGGTTTTAGCGCTCGCCGTAGCGCCGTATCCGTCTTGTAGTCCAGCGCGGAAAAGCTGTCGTCGAAGATGTACACGTCCGCGTCCGTGGCTAACGCCCTGGCTATGGACAACCGCTGCTTCTGGCCGCCCGATACGTTCGCGCCCATCTCGGAGATGTGGAAGTCCATGCCCTCCGTTTTTTCCGAAATGAAGTCCATCGCCTGGGCTATCTCCGCGGCTTTTTCCACTTCGCCTTCCGTCGCGCCCTCCCTGCCGTACTTTATGTTTGAAGCGATCGTGCCGGAGAACAGCACGCCCTTCTGCGGCACGTAACCGATCTCTTCCCTTAAATCGTGCATCTTTACGTCGCGCACATCAACGCCGTTGACCATTACCTGGCCTTCGCTGGCGTCGTAGAACCTCGGTATAAGGTTTATCAGCGTTGATTTGCCCGAGCCTGTCGACCCGATAAAGGCCGTGACCTCCCCTGGTTTGGCCGTGAAGTTTATATCGCACAGAACGTCTTCCTCCGCCCCTTCGTACTTGAAGCTGACGTCTTTGAACTCCACCACGCCCGTCATCCCAGGGTCAAAGCCCTTGGGCGAAGCGGGATCCAGTATGGAAGATTCGGTCGTCAGGACTTCGTATATCCTCTCCGCCGAAACAGACGCGCGGGGCACGAGGATGAATATCATGGCCAGCATGAGGAAGGCCATTATTATCATCATTGCGTACTGGATGTAAGCCATCATGTCGCCCACCTGCAGCATCGATTGCTCTATCTGGTGAGCGCCCACCCAAACGATCAAGAGCGACACGCCGTTCATTACGAACATCATCACCGGGAACATGGCGGACATGACGCGGCTGATGAAGAGTGTTGTGTCCGCTATGTCTGTGTTGGCTTTGTCGAAGCGCTTCTCCTCGTGTTTTTCGGTGCCGAAGGCGCGAATTACCAGCATGCCGCTCAGGTTTTCGCGCGACACCAGGTTGAGTTTGTCCACAAGCTTTTGCATCATTTTGAATTTGGGCATGGCCACTGCGAAAACAATGCCGATGACGCCCAGCAGCACAATCACCGCCAGCGCGATCACCCACGCCATGGAAGTGCTTTTGTTGAGCGCCATTATTATGCCGCCCACGCCCATTATCGGAGCGTACAGCATCATGCGCATGCCCATTGCCACAAAAGTCTGCACCTGGGTTATGTCGTTTGTCGTCCGCGTTATGAGCGACGCCGTGGAAAATTTGTTGAACTCGTTGGGCGTAAAACTCTCCACCTTCTGGAAGAGCGAACGGCGCACGTTGCGTGCCATGCCCGCAGCCGTTTTGCTCATAAGGAGGCCTACGAGGATAGACGCTACAGCGCCCGCCAGCGATATCGCAAGCATGATGAGTCCCGTCTTTAGGATGTAATCGCTCTGTATTTTGCCAACGTCTATACCTAGCTCGTTGTAAAACGCCTTTGAGAAGGCGGCGGCAGTCTGGTCCCGCATGGAATCGGACACTTCGAGCGCCTGTTCCCTAGCCTTATCCATAGTTTGCTGCGGTATAAGCTTTATCATAGGCAGCGCTTTTGCGTAGATCTCTGAAAAATCCAGGTCTTCCAGGCTGGCCGAAGCATCGGCCCCCCCGGTCATTCCCGAATCCTGCATGAGGTATATCATCGTCCACGCCGCAGTTCCGAAAGCGTCGTTCAACTGCTGCTGGGTCTCCTCGCTGACACCGCTGTTTTCAGTGTAAATGTCTTCCGTCTTTTGCCCGTCTTCCTGTGAAAGCTCCGTCCCGTCATTTTCTATGTAAGTGTAGTTCGCGTCCACAAGCGCCCTGTCGCCGTCCGGCATAAACGCCTGCATAAGCTGCATGCCCTGCGCGGATATGACTTTGGGCGCGCCGTTCTCGATGCCGCTCTGTTGTATGCCCGTATTGACTATATCGGACATGTAGTTCGGAAGGTTCAGTTCCGTGGCCGCCTGCACAAATAGCAGGCCCACAACAGCCACCAGCATGAGCGCAAATGGTTTTAAGTAGCGTATCAGCTTCGTCATTTGGCTTTCCTTTCTTCATTCTCTAAATTTTTAATTATTTCGTACAGCCGCGATAGAAGATGCGTGAGCATCTTAGTGTCTTCCTCCCCGAGCAGGCTTATGATTTTACGGATGTAAGCGAATACCGCTTTGTTCGCCCGTTCGAACGCCTGCTTACCCTGTTCGGTAAGGTCTACCCAAACTATGCGCCTGTCCTTATCGTCTGTACGGCGGCTGATGAACCCTTTCTTCTCAAGCGAACCCAGCATCTGTGAAATGGCCGGCCTCGATATATGATGGTGGGTCGAAAGATCCGATACCTTGACCATTCCGCCCGGCCCGCACATCCCTTTGCCGCCGATGGACATTAAAAGCATGTACTCGCTCCTCTTGAGTTCGCTTGAGTCCACGTGCCCGTGAAAGTGCACGGACTGCATCTTCATCATGCCCATCATTTTGAATAACTCTCTTACTACTTCGTTTTCATCCACATCAACGTTTCCTCATAAATAATAGGTTGCACATTTAACTATTAATTTTTTTAATAATTAACTTGCTTAATTATATTCGCAAGATTTACAACTGTCAAGCATTCTTTACCGTATAAAACATTGAACTTTCTGGTTTCGCGCACTATACTTAATATATTACGAAACCGTAATAAAGGAGGCGTCAAAAATGGCTGAAACAGCGCTGATAACAGGAGCTTCCGGAGGAATCGGGGGGGCGGTGGCGCGCCTTTTCGCCAGCGAAGGCATAGATGTGTGCGTCAATTACAATAAAAACAAAGCCGCGGCGACAGCGCTTTGCGCATGGATAGGCGAGCATACCTCCGCGCGCTGCATCGCAGTGGGCGCGGACGTTTCGAACGAGGCGGAGGTCAGTCATATGTTCTCCCGCATGAATGCGGAACTCGGGGAGCCGGGCATACTTGTCAACAACGCCGCGCTGTCGCGCATAGGCCTTATGAGCGGCCTCTCCGCCGGGCAATGGGATGAAATGTTCGCGGTGAACGTAAGGGGCGCTTTCCTCTGCTCCAAAGAAGCGCTTATTCCCATGCTCAGGAAGAAGCGTGGCAGCATAATAAACATATCGTCCATGTGGGGGATAACGGGCGCGTCGTGCGAAGTGTGTTACTCCGCCTCCAAAGCCGCCCTTATAGGCTTCACAAAGGCGCTGGCGAAGGAGGTTGGGCCGTCTGGCGTGCGGGCCAACTGCATTGCGCCGGGCTACGTTAAAACCGCTATGAACTCGGAGCTTGACGCCTACGGTGAGCGGCAAATAATTTCCGATACGCCCCTTCAAAGGGCGGGGTCGCCCAGCGACATAGCGCAGGCGGCCCTGTACTTTGCGCAGGCCCGTTCAGACTTTGTAACCGGGCAGGTGCTTAGCGTAAACGGGGGCCTCGTCATATGAAGGTCAAAAAGCAGGCCGCGCTTTACCTCGCGGTTCTCTGCGCCATCTACTATATAGCGCCTCTTCCCAACCTGGCGGCGGGCAGCGCCGACTACCTCATGTACATGCTCTACATAATAAACCCTTTAGCCTGCTTCGCGGCAAACGCGCTCTACGCGGCAAACTACGCCTTTTTCTGGCCTCTGCCGCTGCTCAGCGGCGCGCTGTTCACGCCCGCCGTTTTCATTTATTACAACGGCACAGCGGTGATTTATATATTTTCCTACATATTCCTTTCTTACATCGGCGCGGCTGTCGGCCATTCCATAAATAAAAACAGGAAAACCGGCAGGTAGCTGCTATTTTCAAATTGAAAACAGTATGATTTCTTTACGGGTTGTCCGCTGTTAATTTTAAATAGTCAACAAAAATAGCTTTTCCTTGTAACTTTTTGTTTTGTTTTCCTGTCTAAGTACTGTAACGATAGTGTATAAAAATGTATTGTATTGGAATGCTAAGGAGGAGTACAATGGAAAATGTCGAATCTTTGCTTCATAATTTTGTCACGGCCCCGTCGGCGCCTGAACAACTAAGGTATGGCAGCCGGAACTCTATGGCGCGGATACTCGTGGCCGACGACGAAGAGTGCGCGGGCGGGCAGATCGCGAGGAACCTCTCGCTCATAGGCCACAAGTGCACCCACCTTTGCGACGGCAGGGAAGCCGAGGGCGAGCTTCTCAGCGACCAGTACGACCTCGCGCTCATAAACGTGCGGCTGCCCGGCCGTTCGGGCTTTGAGTTGGTTTCAAAAGCGAACAAGACGGCCGTTATTTTCCTGACCGCGCAGGACGACACAACGGAAAAAATAGCTGGCCTCAACCTGGGTGCGGCCGATTATATAGCAAAACCTTTCGACATGATAGAGCTTTTAGCGCGCATAAACGCCGTACTGAGGCGCACGCGGAGAAACGCCGCGTGCTTTTCACTGGACGGCATAATGGTGGATTTCGACTCGCATAACGTATATAAAAACGGCCATGCGGTGGAACTTACTCCAAAAGAATACGAGCTTCTCGAGGCGCTGGTGGCGAATAAAAACCTTGCCCTTTCACGGGAGAGCCTTTTGTACAATGTCTGGGGCTACGATTACGCCGGTGACACGCGCACCATAGACGTGCACATACAGAAGCTGCGCAAAAAGCTCGGCTGGGAGCACAGGATAGTAACTGTATACAAAATGGGCTACAGGCTGGAGACTAACAAGTAATGTTAACAATAAAGAACCTCACAAAAGTATACAAGGGCGGCGCAAAGGCCGTGGACGATCTTTCCCTCACCGTGGACACGGGCGACATCTTCGCCTTCATAGGCCACAACGGCGCTGGCAAAACAACGACTATAAAAGCGGTTGTGGGCATACTCGACTTTGACAGCGGGCACATAGAGATAGACGGCATCCCGGTTACGGACAACCCCGTGGCAGCCAAGCAGATAACCGCCTACATCCCCGACAACCCCGATCTTTACAACCATCTTTCAGGCATACAGTACCTTAACTTCATAGGCGACGTGTTCTCGGTGGGCAAGGCTGAACGCGAAACGCTCATAGCAAAATATTCCGAGGCTTTTGAGATAACCAAAAACCTCGGCGACCCGATAGCGTCCTACTCCCACGGCATGAAGCAGAAGCTGGCCGTGATATCGGCGCTCATACACTCGCCACGGCTCATGGTGCTGGACGAGCCCTTTGTCGGCCTCGACCCCAAGGCCGCACACACTCTTAAGGGATTCATGCGCGAGCTGTGCGACAATGGCGGGGCGATATTCTTTTCCACCCACGTGCTGGAAGTTGCGGAAAAGTTGTGCGACAAAGTCGCTATAATAAAGAACGGGCGGCTGATAAAATCCGGGACGATGGAGGAGGTAAAAGGGGACGAAAGCCTTGAGGAAGTTTTCCTCGAGCTTACGGACAAAGAACCGCATGAATAAAAACAAACTTTTACTGATCCTTAAAAACGGGCTTCTGGCTTCTTTCGCCAAACAGGCGGGCGAAGGGAAAACCCGGCAGCGGATGGGCATGGCCGCCGCCATGATAGTGGGCGGCGCGGCTATAGTCTTGGTCGTGGTTATGTTCAGTTACGGTATAGCCGAAGTGCTCGCGTCCGTCGGCCTGCTGTACGTACTCCCCGCGATAATGATGGCCGCGGCCAGCGTAATGGCCCTTATAACAACCGTCTACAAAACTAACGGCCTGCTGTTCGGCTTCAAAGACTACGACCTTTTGATGTCCCTGCCCATAAAAACGGGAACGATAATAACCAGCCGCATAATAATGCTGTACGGCATGAATATATTTTACAGCGCGGCTATAATGGTCCCTTCAACAATAGTATACGCAATGTTCGCCTCCCCGCCTCTTGCGTTTACTCCCGTGTTCATAATATTGATGCTTCTGACACCGCTCGTCCCGGTTATAATAGCTACGGTAATAGGTTCGCTCATCGCTATCGCGGCTTCGCGCTTCAAACGCAAGAGCGGCGCCAGCATGATTTTTACTGTGGCCGCCATGCTGGTGTGGATGCTATTCGCCTTCAACATGCAGAATATAACGGTAAACTTCGCCGACATCGGCGCGGGGCTGGTGGATATAGTAAACAAGATATACCCCCTAGCCGCCTGGTACACAAGCGCGCTTACGGAACTAAATGTCCCCGCTCTACTGGGCTTTATAGGAGTATCACTGGGCGCGTTTGCCGCCTTTGTGGCAATTGTGGGCAAGTACTTTACGCGCATGAACTCGGCCATAACCGCCAACCGTACGGTTTCGGACTACAAGCTGGGCGAATTAAAACAGTCCTCTCCCAAACGCGCCCTGCTAAAAAAAGAATTCAAACGCTTCACGTCTTCTTCCGCATACATGATGAATTCGGGCGTGGGGCTTATCCTGCTGACCGCCGCCGCCGTCATCCTCCTGATCGTCGGCCTGCCCAAGGCGCTCGCTCTCGTCGGCTTCACCGGATTTATGGACAGCATAAACGTCATGCTGCCGCTGGGCATATGCTTTTTTGTTGTCATGACCTGCCCTTCCGCCAGCTCCCTCTCGCTTGAGGGCAAAAACCTTTGGATAATAAGGTCGCTGCCAGTTGGCACAAAGGATATACTGCAAGCCAAGATAAACATGAACTTTTTGCTGATATTCTTTGCCGTGCTCATAAACTCTACTATATTCGACATCGTATTAAAGCCGGGCGTGGCGATTGGCATAATGATGTTCCTGACCCCTCTGGCCTACGGGTTTTTCACGGCCTGCTTCGGCCTTTCGCTTAATATTTCACATCCCAACTTCGACTGGGATTCCGAAATCAGGGTAATAAAACAGAGCTTTCCCGTTATGGTGATGGTCTTTGTGGGCATGGCAATAACCATCGTCCCCGCAATCCTGGCGGCGGTGGCCGGCCCCCTCGTGCTGTATCTTTCCACGATCGCCGTGGCAATTTGGGGTATATTAATATACAGGAGTATAATTACACAGGGAGTAGAAAGATTTAATAGTATTGAGTAGAACACAGGAGAAGACAATGGATACAGACAAGCGCATAGCCCTCTTGATAGATGCTGACAACGTTTCAAACAAATACGTCCAGTACATAATGGACGAAGTTTCAAACTACGGCACGCCCACTTACAAACGCATTTACGGCGACTGGACAAAGCCTCAGCTATCAAGCTGGAAAACTATGCTTCTAAACCTCTCCATTACGCCCATTCAGCAGTACAACTACACAACCGGAAAGAATTCCACGGACGCC
>JAVBSU010000061.1:0-3060 GCA_031556555.1 Christensenellaceae bacterium | reverse complement strand
GATAGTGCAGGCGGTGTACAGGGCGGACGAGGCGTCGGCGGAGGAGACTAAAGCCGAGATGGCAGCGCTCTCGCCGGAATCGGATGTTATTAAAACAGACCTTTCGGACGGCGCGGCGGTCGCTGCTATGGTTGAGGGCGTCGCGAAAAAGTTTGGCAGGATAGATGTTCTTATAAACAACGCGGGGATATTCGATTTCAATTTTATAGAGGACATGACGGAAGAGTACATCGACAGGATATTCGACGTTAATTTTAAAAGCCAGTTCCGCATGATAAAAGCGGTGCTGCCGCACATGAAGAAAAACGGCTACGGCAGGATAGTGAACGCGTCCTCCATATCCGGCAAGTTTTCGGACGTCGGGCTCACGGCTTACGCGGGCAGCAAGGCGGCGGTAAATATGATGACCATGATAGGCTCGGCGGAGCTCGCGCCGTACAACATTACCGTTAACGCCTACGCGCCCGGCATAATCCACACGGACATGACGGACGCCATGATAAAAGAGCGCGGTGAGATACAGGTGCAGCAGATATCCATGAACCGTTTTGGGACGGGCGGGGACGTCGCGGCCCTCGTCGCCTTCCTAGCGTCGGAGGAGGCGGGTTACGTTACGGGAGAGATCATCGGCGTGGACGGCGGTTTCTTTAAGGTTCAGAACGCTTACCGCGCGCACGAATACGCGCAGGGCAAGAAATAACGGAGGAGAAGCAAATGAAAGATACCATGATGGCGTTGGTGGCGCACGCGCCTTACGATTACCGTTACGAAGAAGTCCCCGTTCCAAAGGTTGGGCCGGGCGAAGTGTTGTTAAAAGTGCGCGGCTGCGGGGTTTGCGCGGGTGACGTTAAAGCGTACCACGGCGGCATACGCATCTGGGGCACGACAGAAGCAAACAGGTACATCGAAGCGCCGGTAATAACCGGTCACGAGTTTTGCGGAGAGATCGCCGAACTGGGCGAAGGCGTGACAGGCTTCAACATTGGGGATTTCGTGGTGGCGGAGCAAATACTGCCCTGCGGCGAGTGCTCATTCTGCCGTGAGGGAAAGTACTGGATGTGCACGCGGTCGGCGGTGTACGGTTTCAAGCAGTACTGCCAGGGCGGATTCGCCGAATACGTGAAGCTGGAGCTTAACAGCATAATCCATATAATCCATAGGATACCCGACAGCTTTTCCACGGAGCAGGGGGTGCTTGTTGAGCCCATCGCCTGCGGCATGCACGCGCTGGAACTGGCCAATATAAGGCACAGCGATAAAGTCGTTATAGCCGGTATGGGCGCTATCGGGCTGGCAATGCTAAGCATGGCCAACCTTTACCTGCCGCGCATGGTCATAGGAGTGGATGTAAAAGAAAAGCGCCTCAGGATGGGCGGCGAATACGGCGCGGACTACGTACTAGACCCATCTGGTGAAGATGTGGCCGCGAAAATAAAAGAGCTTACGGACGGCGGCTGCGACATTTACGTCGAGGCGTCGGGCAGTCCGGCCAGCGTGAAGCAGGGCCTTGAGGCCATAAAGAACCTGGGAACATACGTGCAGATGGGCGTGTTCGCCAGCGAAGTTACGGCCGACTGGAACGTAATAGGCGACGGCAAGGAGATTACCATAAAGGGCGCGCACCTTTCCGCCTTAACTTATCCTTCCGTAATAAAAGGCATCGGCACCGGTAAAATAAAGACGGACGGGCTCATATCCCACTCCTTCGCGCTCAAAGACTGGCAGGAAGCCTTTGAAGTGGCGGAGAAGGATCCGGAAGCCATAAAGGTGATGCTTGTGCCGTAATAGTATGGACTGCATAAAGCCAGCCTGCGGGTTGGCTTTTTCTATAGACCATGTTCCGTTTCAAAGCACAACTTGTACAGTCCGTCATCTATAAGGCTTATGAAATCGTCTTCGCCTATAATGCTTATGGGGTGGCCATGTTCCTGCATATCCATCGCTCTTTTAGTTTTGGAGCTCAGCTTTCCGTCCTTGAACTTGCTGTAGTCCTGTATGCCCAGAACAAGGTAATCGGTGCTTTGGGTTATGGATTGCTGGGGTATGCCGCCTCCCTTGGCGACGACCTCAAAGGCCTTGCTCCTGGCCATGCCGGTGAGCGTACCCGTGAAAACAAAGCTTTTGCCCTCAAATTCAGGGGAGGGGCATACGGCGTCATAATCAGATTTTAACGCCTTGGCGACAGCCGCGCGGCTGCCCCTGAAAGGTTTGTAACTGTTGTCGGCGTTTAGATAGCCCGGGTGCAGCGAAAACACACGGCGTATATCGCCGGGCTCGGAAAGGGAGAACTCTTCGGATATCCTACAAACTATCTCGGCGCTGGCCGCGGCGTCCGAATCCGCCCGGTGGTGTTCGAGCGGGATACCTTTGGCGGCGCACACAACGTTCAGGCGGTGTGACCCCATATTGGGGTAGGCGGCTTTCGCCAGGCGGTAGCTGCACAGTATGTCTATATTAGGGCGTTCAAGATTATAGTATTCGAGCGTGTGGCGCAGTATGCTTATATCGAAAGAGGCGTTGTGGGCGACGATGGCGCGGCCGTCCATATACGCCCACAATTCCGGCCACAACTCTCCGAAATCAGGCGCATCCGCGACGTCTCTTTCCCTAATGCCGTGTATCATGGTGTTGAAGCCGTCAAAGTAAAAGGGGTGCGGCTTTATGAGCCAATGCCCCGTTTCCATTACCGTGTTGTTTTTTACAACAGCTATGCCAATGCTGCACGCGCTCGTCCGGTGCCCGTTGGCCGTTTCAAAATCGATCGCCGTAAAATCCACTGTGAAACCTTTCTTTTGGATTCGTTTAATCACACATGGATATTATACCACGAATCACACGAAGAGTTCCGGTTCTTTGCGCTCCATAAAATTGTTTTCCAGCATAGTGATTTTTTCGGTGAAGGGAAGGGCGCTGAAAGACTTATACTAATCACTGATTGAAATGCCGATAGATTTACGAGGATTTTTTTCGTGATGCGAGGCGCGGACGCGCAGGCGTAGCTGTAGCTACGTCAAGTGCCCGCAACGCCGCAGCGCGGAAAAAAGACCGTAAAGATGAGGT
>JAVBSU010000116.1:0-8192 GCA_031556555.1 Christensenellaceae bacterium | reverse complement strand
GCTCCACGCCCTTTTCGGTTATGAGCGTGGAATCGCCCGTGCTCTCCGCCAAAAGGTAGTTGGTGCGCGTGTTTTGCTCTTCCCACCAGATAAAGCGCGCGTCTATGCCCTCTCGCCTGAGCATGGCTATGAGCTCTTTGCCCGCCGGCCCGTGGGCGATCCCAAAAGCGCGGCTGCCGGCCCCCATCACTTTGAGATTGAGCGAAACGTGCGTGCCCTTTCCGCCAATCGAATCCACAACGCGGTTTATGCGGGTTGTCACGTTCCTTGTGAACCTTTCCACATAAAGTATCCTGTCTATCGCCGGGTTGAGCGTCAGAGTATTTATCATAACATACAACTCCTAAACTTATATTCTACAAACTATATTAACACAGGGGCCGGGGGTTAATCAAATATGCGCGGTCATACCTTATCCCACAGCTTATAAGTCTTCGTATTGCTGATCGCGGCAAAAATATTCTTTGCGCTGTTACCGTGCACGCTGTCTAAGTATCTCAATACCTCCTTCGCCTCCTCGCGCTTGGTGGTCCCATCCGCCGGGCAGGGATTCTTAACGACGGGGATGGCGTTGCGCTTCACCGCCGCGATAACATCCTCTTCGTCGGCAAGTATCAGCGGGCGTACGAGCGTTATGCCCACACGGGACATGTACGCCTTGGGCGGCAGCGTGTTTATCCGCGCCTCGTACATCATGCTCATTATGAACGTTTCAACCGCGTCGCCCGCGTGGTGGGCGAACGCCGCCTTGTTGCAACCGAGCGCTTTGGCCTTCTCGTAAAGCGCTCCCTTGCGCATCTTCGCACACAGCGAGCAGGGATTCTTTTCCTTGCGTATATCGAACACAACCTCGGCTATGTCCGTCCGCACCGCATGAAAGGGCACACCGTGCTCCGCCGCGTACTCTTCCATGGGGCGGGTATCGTAGCCCGCTATCCCCAGGTCCACGCATATGGCGAAAAGGGAGTAGTCCTTTTTGCTTAAGTATTTGTACAGCGTCAGCGCTTTTAGAAGGAGCATTGAGTCCTTGCCGCCCGACACTCCTATGGCTACCGCGTCCCCGTTTTCTATCAGGGAAAACCGCTCGTCCGCGCGCCGCAGCGCGCCTAATATCTTTCTCATTTCAACCTGGCCCACCTTAAGAAAATCTTAATTATCCGAATATTGTAATTATATCATGTTTATAGTATTCTTATACTGATTTCGGTTTGAAATGTTGAGTAGATTTGTGAAGATTTTTTTCGCGATGCAAGGCGCGGACACGCAGGCGTAGCAGGCGGCTACGTCAAGTGGCGGTAACGCAGCAGCGTGGAAAAAAGACCTCAAATCTTCAATTTTTTAAATTGAAATCAGTATTAAACAGCATTCAATACGAGAGGCGGTAATACATGGCAAGTTCAGCAATAAGCGCATCCACTTACTGGGCGGTGTTTGGTATGGCCATACTCCCCATATTGGAGTTGAAGTTTGCCATACCAATGGGAGCCGCCATGGGCCTGCCCTTCTGGACCGCATTTATACTGGCTTACCTTGGTTCCTGCCTGCCCTGCCCCTTCATCGTATTTTTCATAGAAAAGTTTATAAAATACCTCTCCCACAGCAAAGTGAAAGTTTTCAACAAGTTTGCTAACTGGCTGCTCGGCAAAGTTGAAAAGCATAAGGGCAAGATAGAAAAATACGGCTACCTCGGCATTTTTATATTTGTCGCGATACCGCTGCCCGGCACAGGCGTGTGGACCGGTTCGCTCCTGGCCGCAATGCTTGGCCTCAAGCCAAAAAAGGCCATACCTATAATACTTTTGGGAAACCTTATTGCCGGTCTCGCCATGGTCGCCCTGACCAACCTCGGCATGCATATACTCGACGTTTAAAACCGCCCCTTTGCGTACGCGCCGTATAATGGTATAATATCCGGGTAAGAAAATTTTGGAGGTAGACCATGAGAAGAATTTTTACGTCGGAGTCCGTTACTGAGGGACATCCCGATAAAGTGTGCGACCAGATTTCCGACTCGGTGCTGGACGCTATCCTAGAGCAAGACCCCATGGCGCGCGTCGCCTGCGAAACCGCCGTCAACACCGGCCTTGTGCTGGTTATGGGCGAAATAACAACAAACGCGTACGTCGAAATACCCAAAATCGCGCGCGAAACCATTATAGACATAGGCTTCGACAAGGCGGAATACGGTTTTGACGGCTACACCTGCGGCGTAATAACAAGTATAGACGAGCAATCTCCCGATATCGCAATGGGAGTGGACCTCGCCCTCGAGTTCCGCGACGAGGCAAACAGCACCGAGCACGGCGCCGGCGACCAGGGCATGATGTTCGGCTACGCCTGCAGTGAAACCAAAGTTTACATGCCCATGACCGTCTATCTGGCGCAAAGGCTGGCCAAAAGGCTGGCCGACGTGCGCAAGAACGATACGATACCTTATTTGAGGCCGGATGGCAAGTCCCAGGTCACTATAGAGTACGACAAGGACTGGAAGCCTTTCAGGGTGGACGCCATCGTGCTGTCCACGCAACACGATCCCGACGTAACCCAGGAGCAGATAAAACGCGACATACAGGAACACGTGATAAAGCCCGTCATACCCGAAGACATGATGGACGCTTACTCTAAAGTATTCATCAACCCCACGGGCAGGTTCGTCATAGGCGGGCCGCAGGGCGACAGCGGATTAACCGGCCGCAAGATAATCGTTGACACCTACGGCGGTATGGGCCGTCACGGCGGCGGGGCGTTCTCCGGAAAAGACCCCTCCAAGGTCGACCGCAGCGCCGCCTACGCCGCGCGCTACGTGGCTAAAAACGTGGTCGCCTCCGGGCTGTGCGGCCGCTGCGAAATACAGCTTGCCTACGCCATAGGCATGGCCAACCCCGTATCCATATTCGTGGAGACCTTCGGCACAGGCAAGATGGAATCCACCAAGATCGCGGACATTATAACAAACCTGTTTGACCTCCGGCCCAACGCCATAATCGAAAAGCTTGGCTTACGGCGGCCGATATACAGGCAGACGGCGGCTTACGGCCACTTCGGCAGGGACGATCTGAACCTCCCCTGGGAGCAGCTTGATATGGTGGATGCCATCAAAGCCGAAATAAAATAATCTAGGCTGTCCGAGAACTCCGCAACCGCCCTTCGGGACTTGCTTCGTCAGCGAAATCGCGTCTGTCGGTCACGTATGTTTTGATACGCTCCCTCACACGCGATTTCTGCTTCCTTGCCTTGCGAAGTTTCGATTCAGCCCGGTGTGTTTTGCTTAAGTATTATAGTCCAATGGAATTAACTGGAACCGTAGCGTGCATAATATATGAAAGCGGGGACGGCTACACGGTCGCCGAGATCGACTGCGGCGAGCCTGTTGTCGCCGTGGGCAATATCCCCGGCCTGGTGGCCGGGGAATTTGTGCGCCTGTACGGCGACTACAAAACACACCCAAAGTACGGAAAGCAGTTCGCGGCGGCATCATACGAAAAGGTGCTCCCCAGCGACCTCAACGACATGGTCCTCTTTCTCTCGGGCGGTTTCATAAAAGGCCTCGGCGAAGTGCTTTCCCGGCGCATTGTCGAAGCATTCGGCGATGATACTTTTAACGTAATTGAAGAGAATCACCTCCTCCTCTCCGGTATAAAAGGCATTTCAAAAAAGCTGGCGCTCAGCATACACGAAGCCTTCGCGGGCTACTCGAAGCAAAAGTACCTTTACACGGATCTAATGGGCCTGGGCCTCACCGCTTACCAGGCGAACATAATAGCGGCGGAGTTCGGCGACGGCGCGCCCGCCGCGCTGCGCGAGAACCCGTACATCCTGATAGAGAGGGTAAGGGGCATAGACTTCGCCACGGCGGACAAGATCGCCATGGCCGCGGGCGTGGCCAAAGACTCGCCCTTCCGCGTAAAAAACGGCCTTTTGAACGTTCTCAACAAGGTTCTTAATTCGGGCGATATGTACGTGATAAAGAACAGGCTGGTCGCGCATACCGCCGAACGGCTGGACGTCGGCGTCCCTCTTGTGAACCGCTGCCTTTTAGAGATGTGCCGCGACCGTCAGGTGTTCATAAAGAAGTACGCAAAGGATTTCGTGGTGGTGTTCTCAAGGGTGGCGCACGACGCAGAATTGAGGGCCGCCACCCGCCTGTACCTCCTCACCCTTGGCGGGTCCGCCCCCTGCCCGGACGGCGCGCTGAAGCACCAGCGCGAAAAGTACGGGCTCACCGGCGAACAGGCCGATGCCGTGCGCGCGGCGGTGGAAAACCGGGTATGCGTCATAACCGGCGGCCCTGGCACCGGCAAAACAACGATACTTAAGGCCGTACTTGGCGTGTTCGGCTCGATGGGTCTCGAATGCGCGCTGGCCGCCCCTACCGGCAGGGCCGCCCAGAGGATGCGCGAAGCCACTGGCTCTACCGCCAAAACACTGCACCGCCTGCTGGAGTATTCACACGACGAGGACGCGTTCTCCTGCTACTTCAGGCGGAACGAGGAAAACCCTCTCGGGCATGACGTTATAATAGTGGACGAAGTCTCGATGCTGGACATCTTCCTCTTCAACAACCTGTTAAAGGCTATCAGGAAAGGATCGCGGCTGATACTGGTCGGGGACGCCGACCAGCTTCCCCCCGTGGGGCCGGGCGACGTCATGCGCGACCTCATAGCTTCCGGGAGCATACCCGTGGTGCGCCTTACATACCACTTCAGGAACGCCGGGCGCATAGCCGACGCGGCCTATGAGATCCTTAACGGCGAAATGCCCCGCCCGGACGGCGAGGAGTTTACAATGCTGCGCTGCCCGGACCTCGACGGAGTCGTTGAAACCGTGAAGCGCGAGTACAAAAAGTATTACGACGCGGGCGGCGACGTGCAGGTCGTCGCTCCTGTAAAACGCACCCGCGCGGGGACGATATACATAAACAACGCCCTCCGCGAAGCGGTCAACCCCATGCGCCCGGGCTCGGTCGAAGTCGCGTTCGGGGACAGTATCTTCAGGACGGGCGACCGCGTCATGCAGATCAAAAACAACTACGCGCGCGAATGGGACAACACTGAAACCCTCGCCTCGGGTGAAGGCGTTTTCAACGGGGACATCGGCGTCATCGCTTCGATACAGGGAGGCCGCCTTACGGTGCGCTTTGAGGACGGCAAGGTATGCGGCTACAAAATGGACGAGCTTAACGAGCTCGGCGGCGCTTTCGCGTACACCATACACAAGTCGCAGGGCAGTGAGTTTGAGGTCGTGATAATGCCCATGATGTTCGAGGTGAATCCTTTTTACACCCGCAACCTTTTATACACGGGCGTGACGCGCGCCCGGGAGAAAGTTATTCTCATAGGCAATGAGAGGACGCTTTCATACATGGTGGCAAACAGCGCTAAAAGCCGCCGCCTGACCGGCCTCTCGCACGAGCTCAGGCGGCTTATGAGGGTGAGGACGCATGAATGGACTAATTAAACTTTTAGGCAGGCTCAGCGGCAATGCGTATACCTGCGCTTACTGCGGCCGTGAGATAAACGGGCCGGGCGTTTGCGCAAGCTGCGCCCAAAAGGAAGCGGAGCTCCTGCCGGACGGGCATGTGTACGAGGGCTGCCTGTTCGTATTCTATTACGGCGGCCCCATAAAAAAACTCATTCACGACGTAAAGTACAACGACATGCCCCGGCACACAACTTATATCGCCCAAAAAATGTTTGATCTCATAAACAGGCTGGGGACGGAGGCCGACCTTATATCTTACGTTCCGGTGCACAAATCAAGGCTCAGCGACCGGGGCTTCGACCAGAGCGAAATGATAGCCGCGCACCTCAGTTACCTCATGGGGCTGCCATTTGAAAAGCTGTTCGTACGAACAAAAAAGACGCGCCCCCAGTTTGAGCTTAGCGCGTCCGAACGCGCGGAAAATATGAAAGGCGCTTTCAGCCTCGCAGATGGAATAATTATCGAAGGCAAGAAAATACTGCTGGTGGACGATATCTACACCACCGGCGCGAGTATGAATGAATGTATAAAGCTAATCGCGGACCGCGCGAAGGCAATACCATTCGTCTTCAGCCGCGATAAAGCGCTTTAGCGTTATACATCCTTGGAAAAGTAATCGGCGACGTGCTGCTGTATTTTGAGCGCCGCCTGGTAGTTCGCGTTATCGTCGAAGAATACCATATCGTCGTCCGCAGCTACGTCCCTTCCGGCTACGGAAGGCTTTATGGCTCTGTTGGCCACGGGAGTCCTGAAATAAATGTACCCCCTGTGGTTCTCCCGCGGTTCGCACACTTCCACGCAAAGTATTTTAGCTATGGGTATAAACCTTATCTGCTTGCTTATTTTGCTGGCTATAAGTACAAGGCAGCCTCTTCTTACAGTAAGTGACAGCTTCCCAAGGCCATTGATAGTCAATTCTTCGTTCATAAAATCCTCCGTTTTCCCCTGGCAAATCATTAAGTGCTTTAAATATTATAGCACAAATAGTATAATAATACATATATAAACCTTATCCTGATTCTCAAAATAAAACTGTGTGGAGGTGGAAAAATGAACGATACCCAAATGCCTATAGATACCAGGGAACCCGGCGCGCGGCTTTCGGCGCTCCAACAGCAAGTGACTTCCGCCGGCCTTCCCGTGATAATACTCTTCGAAGGGTTCTCAGCAACCGGCAAGGGCGCGGCCATATCCTCTCTCATTTTAAACTTCGACCCGCGCGGCTTCGACGTTTATCCCACGCGCGCGCCCGAAGGCAGCGAGCGGCGCAAACCCTGGCTGGCGCGCTTCGCCGAGAAAGCGCCCGCCAAAGGCCGCATAGCCGTGTTTGACCGGGCGTGGTACTCCGCCATCTTCCAGCTCGACGGAAATGCCGTCAAGACAGAAAAGTGGCCGCCTTACTTAAGCGATATCAACATGTTCGAGCGGCAGCTGAGTGACGACGGCTGCCTCATAATAAAGTTCTTTTTGAGCATAAGCAAAAAGGAGCAGGAAAAGCGCCTCGAAAAGCTCCTGTCGCACAAGGACACATTGTGGCGGGTGACGGACAACGACATTGGCAACTTAAAGCACTACAACCGCAACGAACGCTTTTACCGCAAAATGATAGAAGCGACCGACCGCCCCTATTCAAGGTGGCATATAATAAACGCCAAAAAGCGCGGCAACGTCAAAGCCGTTGTTTTCGACACTGTGGCAAAGGAGATCGAGCAGGCCCTTAAAACAAGGGAAGAGCGGCCGGGCTCTGCTCCGGCCTGTCCTGAACCCTACATAAACGTCAAGTTCAACCTGCTGGATTCCAAAAAGATACGCGACTACAATCTTGGCGTTAGCCTCGCCCGCGAGGATTACAAAGCGCAACTGAAAAAACTCAAGGGCGAGCTTCGCGACCTGCACAACGTCATATACAAGGAACAGATACCCGTGATAATAGCCTACGAGGGCAACGACGCCGCGGGAAAAGGCGGCAACATACGCCGACTCGCGAGCGCGCTCGATCCGCGCGGCTACACAGTAACGCCCATCTCCGCGCCCTCAAAGGAAGAACTCACGCACCATTACCTGTGGCGCTTCTACAACCGCCTGCCCAAAACCGGCCACATCTCCATATTCGACAGGACGTGGTACGGCCGGGTGCTGGTGGAGAGGGTGGAAGGCTTTACGCCCTCCTGCCGCGTGGAGCAGGCCTACAACGAGATAAACGAATTCGAGTACGCCCTGCACGAGTGGGGCGCGGTCATAGTGAAGTTCTGGCTGGCCATAGATAAGGACGAGCAGTTGAGGCGTTTTACCGACCGCCAGAACACGCCCGCCAAGCAGTGGAAAATAACCGGGGAGGACTGGCGCAACCGCGACAAGTGGGACGATTACGCGCTGGCCGTCGACGATATGCTCAAGTACACGAACACTTGCTTCGCGCCGTGGACTGTCGTCGAATCCGACTCAAAATACTTCGCGCGCATAAAGGCGCTGAAGACGATTATTAAGGCTGTGAAAGAGAAGATTTATTGAACCGAACCAAACTAATACTAATTTTGTAGAGAGCCTTGCATTGCCGTGTTAACTAAACGGGGAGCCGCCGCTATCCCGAACGCCGGTTCCAGCCAAAGACACAGGGGCGTCCGCGGCTGCGGACGCTAGCTTAGAAGGGGGTTGGGGGAACTGGTTCCCCCAAGCTTTTTCTTTGGTACTTTCTTCGAAGAAAAAGAAAG
>JAVBSU010000186.1:0-5283 GCA_031556555.1 Christensenellaceae bacterium | reverse complement strand
TGTACCGCTTCAAGACCTCAAGCTGTTCGTAACAGCGGGTTGGGTCATCGCCCTTGATATCGTAAAAATGGCTCATGTAGAATTCCACGTCGAAATCCGACGTCAATTCATTAAAGTTACTGCCCAGTTCTTCCACTTCATCGTCTAAAAGGCCGATCCTGTTCATGTGCGTGTCCAGGTGGATGGCGGCGCTTGCCCTGCCGCAAAGCTTGCGGTAATCGTTCCAGCGCCGTATCTGTTCTATACAATTTAGGCAGGGCGCTACGCGGTAGCGGCCGAAGTATCCTTCTTCGCCGCTAAGGAGCCCCGCCATGGCGAATATCTTGGCGTCCCTGAAAGGCAGTATCTTGCGTAGCACGATCCCTTCACACAGCTCCTCCACAAAAAAATACCTGCATCCCGCTTCGTACAGCGCGGGCGCGGCCAGTTCCATCTTCGCGCCATGCACGTCCCCCTTCAGCACGGCGGCGCAGGTGGTGTTTGTTTTTTGCGCCTTGCGCCTGAACAGTTCATAGTTGTGCACCACCGCGCCAACGTCCACTATCCGCACTATCGGGTACTGCCCGAACGCGCTCAACGGTATATCCCTGAACATAGCTAAACCGATCACCTGCCTCTTTTCATAAAAGAACGCCTCCGGCGGCACCACGCCTAACCCTTTCCGCCTTAAGAATCCGCAAGGGGCGGTCGCTCCTTGACCCGCGCGAACTAACGTTCACTTTCTAAAAATATAACGGGTTTGAACTATTCCGGAGGCATGGTAAATTCTATTTAATCTCAGTCCCCGAGCAGGAACCGTCTGAGCGAAGGAACGTCCCCCGCTATGTACCTGCATTTAAAACGCGACACGTCCTCAATGCCACAGAAGCCGTAGCCCCACAGCACGGCGCAAAAATCTATGCCGCACGATTCCGACCCTATGGCGTCGTAGTCGCTGTCGCCCACCATCACGGTTTTATAGGGCTCCACAGCCATCCTGTCCATGCAGTCGCGCATAATGCCCGTCTTGTCCGCGTACTCCATATTTTCCCCGGCTCCGCTGACCGCGTCGAAGTATTCGGCTATGCCGAACATTTTAAGCGTTTCCCTGACCGTAACTTCCCTCTTTGCCGAAGCCACGCCCACGCGCGCGCCCGCGTCTTTGAGCTCCCCGATCAGTTCCAGCACGCCGCCGTATATCCGCGCGTCCATAATGCTGTTCGTATCGGCGTAAGTCTCCCGGTAAACGGACACCACTTTGTCAGCCAGCATGGAGCTGATGTCAAAAGTGTTCATAAACGAAAGTTTTAAAGGCGGCCCGATAAACTTGCGCAGGACATCCTCGCCCGGCATGTCAAAGCCGAACTGGCCTATCGTGTGCCGCGCGCACTTAAGTATCCCGGGGCCAGAATCTATCACTGTTCCGTCAAAGTCAAACATTACGTATTTGTATTTCAAGTCCATAGTATCTCCACAATATCAACGCTGCACGGAGGCAGTTCTATCTCCAGCAGGCCTTCGTTTATCTCGTATTTCCCCCCGCCTATTATGCTTTGCGCGCCTAATAGCTCCGCGTCCCTGAAAAAGGCCATCTGCTTGTCCGTGAGGCATTCCTCCTCCGCGAAAAGATCCAGCACTATGACCTCGCGCCTGTCCGAACGGTTAACGGCCGTCAGGAGTATCTCGTCCTCCGCGAAGTTTGAGAACGCGTCCGCGCCTTCCACGCAAAAGCGCAGTATGCTGAGTGTGTCGGCCGAATGCGCGTAAAAGGCGTAGTTGCCCGTTTTAAGGGCGCTGTGTTCCTTTCTCAGGTTCGACATCTTCATGTAGTAAGAGCGCATGTCTTCATCCCACATCCTGTACGGCCTGCGGTTGAAAGGATCCTTCAGGCCGTGCATGCCCGTCTCGTCGCCATAGTATATTGAAGGCGTTCCGGGTATGGAAAACTGTATGGCGCAGGCCAGCTTCTGCAAGGCCGCCCCCCGCCTGTCCTGCTCTTCCATCACTATAAACCGCGCCTGCTGCTCCCTGGACAGTTCACCGATATCCACGCCCGTACCCAGCATCGTGCGCACGCGCGGTATGTCGTGCGAGGAGAGAAGGTTCATCAGCGCGAAGTACATCTCTTTGGGGTAGTTCTGGCTCTGCGAAACCAGAAAGCGTTTGTAGTCGTAGGCGGCATGCCTCTTTAAAAGGAAGTCTATGGTGGCGTTCGCGAAAGGATAGTTCATCACCGAATCGAGCCCCCTCCCGAGCGCGTACTTCCTGTCCACGCCGTAGCTTTGCTTTGTGGTGGCGTCCTCCCAGACTTCTCCCAAAAGGAAGTTGTCCTGGCTTTTATCCTTTAAGACGGAGCGCATGCTTTCTATGGTCTCGTCCGGCAGTTCGTCCGCGACGTCCAGCCGGTAGCCGGCAGCACCCCTGCTAAGCCAGGTATTTATGACGCTGTCGCCGTTTTCAATAACAAAATCTATCCAGTCCCGCTCCCACTCGCACACCTCCGGCAGCGTCTCGAACCCCCACCAGCTCTTGTACTTATTGGGGAAATCCTCGAACTGGTACCATTTATAATAAGGCGATTTTTCGCTCTGGTAAGCGCCCAGTGAATCATAATGCCCGTAGCGGTTGAAGTACACGCTGTCGTCCCCGGTATGTGAGAACACTCCGTCCAGGATTATTTTTATCCCGTAGGACTCCGCTTTTTGCGTAAGCCGCTTAAAATCCGCCACGGAACCCAGCGCGGGATCGGCATTCAGGTAGTCGCCCGTATTGTAGCGGTGGTTGGACGCGGAGTCGACTATGGGATTGAGGTACAGCACGTCTATGCCCATGTCCTTAAAGTAGTCTAGCGAACCCTCTATTCCGGCCAGGTCGCCCCCGTAGTAGTCGCAGGGCTGGTAGTACATTTTGCCTTCTATAGGCTTGTATAGCGGCTCTTCGTCCCAGCTTTCATGGATTATGAAATCTCTTTTCATGCTTTTGTGGTAAGCTTCGCCCCTTTTCAGGTTTTCAGGGTTCCCCTGCCTGAACCGGTCGGGAAAGACCTGGTACATGTTGGCGCCCTTGACCCAGTTGGGCGTGGAAAAGTCTTTGTCGAACACGGTTAGCTGGAAGGCGGGCGGCGTGTTCCAGTAGGCCTTGCCCATGCCGCTGGTCGCCCCGGGGCTTACGCCGTAGTATATCCAGTTGTCGCCCGAAAGGCGTATTGAAAACCAGTACCACAGCACACAGGGCTCTCCCGGCGCGTCGTACTCGGCGTAAAGTATGTTCTCGTCCCTGAGCATCTCCGTCTCGATCTTGTACTTGTCCCTCAAAACGACGAGGTAGGCCTTCTCGAAAGAGAAATCCCTCACCGCCAGCTTTAAGGATACCCGCGTTCCGGCAGCCACCGCGCCCAGCGGCGAGCGGTACCGTTCCTTTGCGCTGTCGTGCACCAGCGCCCGTGTAAAATCAATGTCTTTCATGTCTCACCCCTGGCCGTCACTCCGCCTTAAGCGGCTTGAGGTTCCATACTTTATCGTTGTATTCGCCTATGGTCCTGTCCGCGCAAAACACCGAAGCGTGCGCCGTGTTCCGCACAGCCATCTTTTTCCAAAGATCCTTGTCGCGGTAGGAGTCCATCGCGTCAAGGTAAACCTGGTTGTAGGACGCGAAATCGTAGAGGAGGTAGTACTTGTCCGCCTTTTCGCTGTCCCCGAAGAGCAGAGAGTGGTAAAGGTCGGAAAACTGTCTGTCCGTCTTCACGTGCAGAGTGCCGTCTATAAGGCAATTCAAGGCCAGCCTCACGTCATTGTTCTGCTCGTACACCTCGCCCGGATGGTAAGTGCCGTAGCGCTCCATCTTGGCTATTTCTTCAACCGTCGCGCCGAATATGAAGATGGCGTCCTCGCCGACGGCGTCGTATATCTCCACGTTCGCCCCGTCCATCGTCCCGAGAGTGACCGCTCCGTTGAGCATGAACTTCATGTTGCCCGTGCCCGAGGCCTCAAGGCCGGCCGTGGAAATCTGTTCGCTTATGTCCGTGGCCGGAATGAGTATTTCAGCCGACGAGACGTTATAGTTCTCCACAAAGACCACTTTTAGGATGTCCCGCGTGTCCGGGTCGTTATTAACGAGGTCGGCGATAGCGAGTATGAGGCGGATTATGTTTTTAGCCCGCACGTATCCGGGCGACGCCTTGGCCGCGAAAAAGAACGTCGCGGGCGTCAGTTTGGCTGCGGGGTTGCGCTTTTTGATGTTGTAAAGGTGCAGTATGTGCAATGCCTTTAGAAGCTGCCGTTTGTACTCGTGCAGCCTCTTGGCGTGAACGTCGAAAACCGTGTTAACGTCCACCTCGATGTTCTCCGTCCGCTTGAGGTATTCCCTTAAGTGTATCTTATTACGCATCTTGACTTCCATGAAGTCGTTTTGGAACTGCTCATTGAGCTCAAGATCCTTTAGCTTCTCCAGCTCCTTATAGTCTTTTAAAAAGCCGCTGCCGATGTGGCCGGAAATGAGCTCTGTCAGCCTTTGATTGGCCTTGGCCAGCCACCGCCTGTGCGTTATGCCGTTGGTTATGCCGAGGAACTTGTCCGGGAAGACTACGTAAAAATCCCTGAAAGTGCGCGCCTTTAATATCTCGGCGTGCAGCCTCGATACGCCGTTCACCTTCCTGCACACCGCTATGCAGAGGTTCGCCATCCTTATCTCGTCGTAAGACACTATCGAAAGCTTGCTTATCTTGTCCCAGTCGCCGGGGTAAGCCGTCCAGAGTTCCTCGCAAAACTTTTCGTTTATTATTTCTATTATCTGGTAAATGCGCGGCAGGAGCTCCTTGAACATGTCCGTGTTCCAGCACTCGAGCGCCTCGCTCAGTATTGTATGGTTCGTGTAGTTGAACATGCGCTTTACAATGTCGTAAGCGTCGTCCCAGCCCAGCCCCTCGTTATCCATCAGTATGCGCAGCATCTCGGGGATTGACAGGGTCGGGTGGGTATCGTTTATCTGCACGGTAAAATAGTCGGGCAGCGTCTTTAAATCGCCGTGCAGCTGCTTGTGCTTCCTTACTATGTGCTGCATGGTCGCCGACGTGAAGAAGTAAAACTGCTTCAGCCTTAATTGCTTGCCCTGCTCGTGGTTGTCTTCGGGGTAGAGCACTTTTGATATTATCTCCGCAAGCTCCCTCTCCTGCACGGCCCGCGAATACTCGCCGCGGTTGAAGTAGTTCATGTCGAGGCCGGTCTTGGCCTTGGCGCTCCACAGCCGTAGCGTCGCTACCATATCGCTCTCGTAACCCATCACGGGGAAGTCGTAGGGAATTGCCAG
>JAVBSU010000048.1:0-16055 GCA_031556555.1 Christensenellaceae bacterium | reverse complement strand
GCCGATGTGGATATAAGCCGGCGCATACTGGAAGCCATAGGCGCTAAGGTGGATTATGACCTTGAAACGGGAACCATGGAGGTCGATTCCACAAACGTAAACACCAGCACTGTAAAAATAAACCTTGTCAAAAAACTCAGGGCCTCGTATTATTTTATGGGCGCGCTTCTCTCGCGTTTCGGCGCGGCGGAGCTCTATTTGCCGGGCGGCTGCGCCATAGGCGAGCGGCCTATCGACCAGCACGTCAAGGGCATGGAGGCGTTGGGCGCGGAGGTCTTCACAGAGTACGGCATGCTCAAGGCGGGCGCTCCCGAGAGGCTTTGCGGCAGGGACATCTATTTGGACGTAGTTTCGGTTGGAGCGACAATAAACATTATGCTGGCTTCCGTCCTTGCGGAAGGCCACACGAGCATAGTCAACGCGGCCAAGGAGCCCCATGTGGTTGATGTGGCGAACTTCCTCGTTTGCATGGGCGCTAAGATAAAAGGCGCGGGCACGGACGTTATAAGGATAACGGGCGTGAAGAGCCTGCACGGCTGCAACTACGCCATAATACCCGACCAGATAGAGACGGGCACGCTGATGATAGCCGCCGCCGCGACGCGTGGCGACGTGACCGTAAAGAACGTTATTCCAAGGCACATGGAGGCGCTGTCCGCCAAGCTGATGGAAATGGGCGTGAGAGTTGTTGAGGGAGCGGATTACATAAGGGTCGAGTGCCCGGAACGCCCGAGAGCCGCGCATATAAAGACAATGCCGTACCCGGGATTCCCGACGGACCTCCAGCAGCCGTCCACCGTTCTCCTGTCCACTGCCAAGGGCACCAGTATGATAACGGAAAACATCTTCGAATCGCGTTTTAAGCACATAAACGAAATACGCCGGATGGGCGCTAAGATACGCACGGACGAACGCGTGGCTGTTGTTGAGGGAGTGGAGAGGCTTACCGGAGCTTCGGTGAGGGCAACAGACCTCAGGGCGGGCGCGGCGCTAATAGTCGCGGGACTAATGGCTGACGGCGTGACGGAGATATACAACGTAAAGTACGTAGACAGGGGTTACGACCACATAGAAAGCAAAATGAACCTTCTCGGCGCGAACATATCGCGGGAGCCTGTGCCGCCCGACGACGATATGGCGGATTTTTACTGAAGATAAGGTTGATTTTATACAATAATGGGGTATAATAATTGTAAGGATACTAATCGCAGTGATGGTTAGTCTAGTCAGTATTTTTTGAAAAAGACCGCTATCCCTAGCCGTTTAGCGGTCTTTTTTCGCGTCCGAGAATATCTTCCAAACTATTACTAAAGAAATAACAAGCATTATCAGATATTCCATAGCGGTCACCCCCTTCCCGGTTAATGTGAGATGGTGGGTGACTAACCGCCCTGTTTTCGCATCCTTACAAGCTTTGTTTACATAATTTAGTTGTTAGCCTTTTATCCGCCGGTTTAACTCGTCTGTTATGACGTAACTGGCGGGGCCGTCCATTTTCTTTTCGACTGCCATCAGTATTCGCGTTATAGTGAAAGTCATTATGAAGTAAATCACGCAGGTTATGGCGAAAGCGGGGAAGTACTGGAAGTAAGTTCCGGCCGCCGAGTTAGTCTGGAAAAACAACTCCGTCACCGATATTACGGATAACACGGCGCTGTCTTTTATGTTTATGACAAACTCGTTGCCGATCGCCGGCATAATGTTTCTTATGGCCTGCGGTAGCACAACGCTCGTCATGGTCTGCCAGTGGGTCATGCCCAGCGACTGCGCGCCTTCGGTTTGACCGATGTCAACTGATATTATGCCGCCGCGGACGATCTCGGCCATGTACGCGCCCGTGTTTATGGATATGACGGCCAGGCCGGCCGTCATCGCGTTCATGTCGATCCCAATGTACATTGTGCCGTAATAAACGAGCATGGCCTGAACTATCATAGGAGTGGCGCGGAATACTTCGATGTACGCAACGAGTATTCCCTTTGCGGCTTTCACAAGGCCGCGCTTTATGAGCGGGTCTTTTTTATCAAGCGGGATGAGGCGGATTACGCCCACCAAAAGGCCGATGCCGAAGCCGATCAGGGTTCCGATAACCGCCAAAAGCAGCGTTATACCCGCTCCCTTGGCGAACATGCTGCCGTATTCCTTTAATAAAAATGCGACCCACTCGAAAAAATTTGCCGGCATTGCAAAAACCTTTCACTGCGCGAAATGATTTTTATTTAGGGGCGTTGCCCCTAAGACCCCACAAGGGCGGCTGCTCCCACTTCGCTATGGGCTCGCTGTGTGCATACGCACTTGCTTGCCTCATGCTCAGTGGACACTGCGCTCGCTGCATCCCGCACTGCGAGCGCTCGCTACGTGTCCCCAGCGGGTTCGGGGCGGAGCCCCGATATATTACTTTAACCTTTATTCCGCATCAACCGACACGGGCTGGTTGGCGACGGCGTCGTCCATGAGCTGCACCCGCTCTTCTTTGCTTATGCCGCTGATGATCGCGTTTATCGCGTCTTTGTCGGGATTTTCCTTGACGAGCGCGACTGCGATGGCAACGTCCTCAGGTGAAGCTTCAAAGCCCTGGCCCTCGGGGAACTCCACAAATGCCAGGTCGGGGTTGGCCGCCGCGGCTGACACAGCGCCAGGGCGCTCGGAGATGTAGCCGTCTATCTTGCCCGACTGGAGGGCGACTATCATCGCGGGGAAAGTCTTCATCGCGGGTTCTTTAACCACATCGGGTATCTGGTCGATAACAGTGTAGTGGAAAGTGTTGAGCTGGCCGGTTATCTTTGATCCGGAGAAGTCTTCAAGCGTGGTAGCGCCGACGTAATCACCGTCTTTCTTTACGACAACGACAAGGTCTGATTCGTAGTAGGGGTCGGAAAAGTCCACGGTCACTTTCCGTTCCTCCGTGGGAGACATACCCGCTATGACAGCGTCGATTTTGCCCGACATAAGAGCGGGGATAAGCCCGTCCCACTCGGTTTTAACTATAACGAGTTCGCGTCCAAGTCCGTCCGCAATGCGCTTGGCGATCTCAACGTCGTAACCGCCCGCGAAGCCGCCGCTCGGGATGGGAACCGTGTGCTCGTCCTCGGCCGTCTGCGTCCAGTTGAAGGGCGCGTAGTTGCACTCCATGCCCACGCGGAACTGCGCTGCTTCCTCAGCCGCGCCTGTGGCCGCGAAAACCAGCGAAGCAACGAACGCTAATGTCAATACTAAAACAAGAATCTTTTTCAAAATATTTCCTCCTGGTACTATTTTATCAATGTAGTAAAATGAACTGACACGGATATTCTCTCATTTTATGGGATGCACGTCAAGATGTTTTATTGCCTCCGGCGGCTCGTCGGAGCATAGTCCGCTTAGCTCTGTTTACGCTTTCGCGCAAACTTTGCTCGCTCCCTCCGCTCCTCCTCTTCCCCGAGCGACCCGCTTACGCTGGGCTCGCGCGGGGCCCCTTTTGCTAACTGGTGAGGCATGGTAAGGTTCTTAAGTATCTCCAAAAACGCGTTATGTTTTTCAGAAAGCGAACGTTAGTTCGCGTGGGGTCTGGGGAACTTGTTCCCCAGCGGATTCTTAAGGCGGAGCCTTAAGCCGCCGGAGGCTTAGATTTCCTTCAACTTCTCCGCTATCAGCTCGAAGTCTCTAAGGGCGCCGGTTTTGTTGTTGGGATTGTGCAGGAGGGCGGCGGGGTGGAAGGTGGGCATGATTGTGAAGTTTTTTACGTCCACGAATGCGCCGTGTTCCTTAGTCATCTTGACTTCACGGCCAAGTATGACGCCCGCGGCTATACGGCCCAGGCAGACAATGAGCTTCGGCTTTATGAAAGCAACCTGCGCCCTCAAATAGGGAAGGCAGGCCGCGCGCTCGCCCGGTTCGGGGTCACGGTTGTTTGGCGGGCGGCACTTTACTATATTGGCGATGTAGACGTCTTCGCGCTTTAAACCAATACCGATTAGCATCTGGTCCAGCAGCTTTCCGGCGGGGCCGACAAATGGCCGCCCGGTCTCGTCTTCGCGCGCGCCCGGCCCCTCGCCGATGAACATCAATCCGGCGCTGGTATCGCCTTCGCCGAACACGACTGTTTTACGGGTTTTTGAAAGCCCGCACTTTTTGCAGGCCATGGCGTCTTCGTAAAGTTCTTTAAAAGAAGTATACATTAAATCACTCCCACGTGGTGCGCCCTTCTATTGCTTTGGCGATGGTTATTTCGTCGGCGTATTCGAGCTCCGCGCCTATGGGTATGCCGTGCGCTATGCGCGTGACTTTTACGCCCAGGGGCGATATCAACCGCGCTATGTAGGCGGCTGTGGCTTCTCCCTGCACGTCCGGGTTGGTGGCGAGTATTACTTCGCCAATGTCGCCGCGCAGGCGTTCTATGAGGGGTTTTATGGCTATATCGTCCGGGCCCACGCCTTCCAGGGGAGAGATCGTCCCGCCTAGAACGTGGTAATGGCCCTTGTATTCGCGCGTACGCTCTATGGCGGCGACGTCCTTTGCGTCCTTTACAACGCAAATAGTATGCCCGTCACGCTTGGGATCGGAGCACACCGCGCACACTTCGTTCTCCGAAAGGTTGCCGCACACCGCGCAGCGCTTTACCTTGACTCGGGCGTCGTACATTGTTTTAGCGAATTCCTTGACTTCGTCCTCGGGCATCGCGATTATGTAAAAAGCCAGGCGCTGGGCCGTTTTGGCCCCTATGCCCGGCAGCTTGCAGAACTGGGCGGTGAGCCTGTCTAAAAATTCCAGCCGCTCCACTTAGAACATACCGCCCAGGTTGAGCCCGCCGGTTATCTTTCCCATTTCGGACTGCATCATGTCTTCCGCCATGCCGAGCGCTTCGTTTACCGCCGCCACAACAAGATCCTGGAGCATCTCGATATCGTCCGGGTCTACGACTTCGGGCTTTATCTCTATTTCCTTGATAACCTTTTTGCCCGTTGCTACGACCCTGACCATGCCGCCGCCGGCAGTCGCCTCGACTTCGCGCTGTTCAAGCTCGTCCTGCATCTGCTGCATCTTCGCCTGCATCTGCTGGGCCTGCTTCATCATGTTTTGCATGTTCATCCCGCCGCCCGGGAATCCGCCTTTTGCCATTTTACCTGTCCTCCAAAATTATATTATTAAAATCCATTTTCGGGCTCTGCCCGAACCCGCAAGGGCCAGTCGGCCCTTGACCCGGCTCACTCCGTTCGCCCACTTAATATCAAATCGGGTTTGAAGAGTCCAAAGGAACTTTTGAGCAGTGCTTCCCCGCAAAAGTTCCTTTGGCTGCCGGAGGCTTACTCGATTATTTTAACGTTCTCCTCTCCGAATATCTCGAAGAGGTCGGATTTTATGTTGCCGCCGCTCGTGCTCTCCTTGGGGTTTTCCTCTGTGAACGAGATGCGTGTTTCGCCGCCAAACAGCTCAGTCGCGACATCTTTCAATGGTTCTTTGCCTATACCGCTCTTGAACATGTCCGCCATGAAAGCGTCTTCCTCGCTGAAGCTGATCGAGAGGTGATGGCTCGCGCTGTCGAAGTACGCCGATTTGATTGCGTTCGCGGCGGGCATGAGCGTCATGTTTTTTGCCTTGAGAGCGGAATGCAGTTTGTCCAGCACGCTGCCCGACTCCTTTGGGGCGCTCTGCGTAGCGCGCTTGGCGCTGGTCTTCGCGGGCGCTTGGGGCTGCGGCTTTTGCGCCGGTGTGCTTTGCACATCGGCTGGTTCAGCCGTCTTTGCGGAAGGAGCTTGCGCCGGTGTGCGCTGCACATTGCCTTGCCCGGCCAGCTTATCCACGCGCTCTTCCAGTTTTCTTATCCTGAGCTCAAAGTCCGTTGTATCGACATCGGCGGTGTTAACGGTAGCCCTTGCCACCGCTGCCAGCAGCACGGCGCTGGGCACGGCGGTGTAGCGCATGTTGGTCTGGGAGGCGATGAGCGCCTCAAGGCTCCTCAGTATGCACGCGCACTTGTACGAATTGGACGCGTTCTCCGCCAGCTCGGCCGAGAGGGCGCTTATGAGATCCCGAAGGAGGTTGTGCGCGGCCACGCCTTCGTCTAAAAGATTGCGTAGCAGCGTTACGGCCCGGCCCGCGTCTTCCGAGATTATGGCGCCGGTTAAATCGGCCAGCGTGAGTGAATCGGCTATTCCTATGGCTTCGCTTACCCCATCGGCGCTGAGCCCTACGCCTGAAGACACGCACTGATCCATTATGGAAAGGGCGTCCCGCAGCGAGCCTTCCGCCTGCCGGGCTATGAGCTCGAGCGCGCCGCCGTCGTACGCAATGCCCGACTGTTCCGCCACGTACATAAGGCGCGATATTATATCATCGCCCGCGACGCGTTTGAAGTCGAAGCGCTGGCAGCGCGACAGAATGGTCGCGGGAACTTTTCTTATCTCGGTTGTGGCAAGAATAAAGACGGCGTGCGGCGGCGGCTCTTCCAGTGTCTTCAGAAGGGCGTTGAAAGCGCCGGACGAGAGCATGTGCACTTCGTCTATTATGTACACTTTGAATCTGCCCGAAACAGGCAGCAGCGCAACCTTTTCCCGGATTTCGCGCACGTTGTCCACGCCGTTGTTGGAGGCGGCGTCTATTTCAACAATGTCCACAAACGCGTCCCGCTTAACGCTCTCGCAAACAGGGCATTTCAGGCAGGGGTTGCCGTCCTGCGGGTTCTCGCAGTTGAGCGCTTTCGCGAAGATTTTAGCGGTGCTCGTTTTGCCTGTGCCGCGCGGCCCGCAAAAAAGATAGGCGTGCGAAGTTTTGCCCGCCTTTACCTGGTTTTTGAGTATTTCAGTTATGTGCGGCTGGCCCGAGACCTCGTCGAAAGTCTTGGGCCGGTACACACGGTAGAGTGATCTATATGCCATTGTTTATATTCCATGCCTCCGGCTGCCAAGGGCGCCGCCCTTTGGAAACCCGCTGGGGAACAAGTTCCCCAGACCCCGGCGAACTGACGTTCGCCTTACCGATAATATTTTGCGTAAAGGCAAGCGATAGCTTGCCGTGGGTCAAGGGCCGACCGGCCCTTGTGGGGTTCTTAGGGGCGAAGCCCCTAAGCCGCCGGAGGCTCACTTTCCTGAGTTTCGTCAACCGGAGCGCCTCCGGTTCCGTCCGTAGCCTGCTCATTAACGGCAGTCTCATCATTTGCCTGCCCGTCCGCGCCGGTGCCGCCGGTGGCAGCGTCCGAGGGCTGCGCAGCGGGCGCGGAACCGCCTATCACTACGGGGATAACGCCCTGCGGGAAGGCGAAGAGGGTGTTTATGTAGGAAGTGTCCACGGAGGCGTCGAACACGGGCCCCGCGCCTTCATCCTTCACACGCTCATAGTATTCGCCGATGTTGTCGTTCGTTATAGCGCTGTAGCCGGATATTTCATACACGAAATTATCCTCGGGCAGCACTCCGCCGCGCGCCAGGTTGGCGGCGAAAGTGAAGAGCACATCGCCCACATTGCCCACATCCGTAACCGCGAACCCGGAAAACTGCTCTTCGTCCGCCTCGACGTTTATGACTTCGGGCTCGGCGTCCTCTTCGGCGTCGGCGGGAAGGGGAAGGTCAACGTCCACTCCGCCGTTCAAAAGCTGGTACCATGTTTTGATAAAGGCGGTGGTGGCCCTTCCGGCGACCGAACGTGGAACAGTGTCGTTCCTGAGCCACGCGCGCAGTATGTCGTTCGAGTTGTAGTCGAATACCATCATTGACCGCATGGGCTCGTCTTCGCTGATGGAGAGGTTGATCTGGTATATGGCGTCCCACATGTCGTCGTAGGAGGCGTTTATCCTGAGGGTTTGTTCGATAGCGGCCTTTTGCTCTTCTGTCGCGGACAGCGTGTAAGTAGCTTCGAACCCCATGCCGCTCATAGATTCGGCGAACCAGCCCGCCGGGTCGGAACTGTTCTTGACGTTGACCGCGCATTCCACCCCTTCAGGAGCGTTGTACGCAACGAGCTTGACGTTGTTTTCCTGGGCTATTTTGGATATCCTGCCGTAATTGTAATCGCTGGCGTCCGCCACGACTATAACGTTCGCGCCCGCGTTTATCATCCTGTACACGTCCTGGATCTGCCGGTTTTCATTGCTGTTGGCGCTGTACGCGAACACTTCTTGAAGACCGTCCACCGCCGTGTTCTGCGACGCGGTGTAAAAACCGTCCAGCGCCGCCTGGCCGCGGGACGTATCCCTCAGCGCGGTGACGCCTATCCTGACGCCGCCGCCGTCGTCTATCTCGCCGCGCGCCCTGAACATTTCGGAGTCCTCGCCCAAAAGCCCGGCTAGAGTGTACGGATCCATATTTTCAACGGCAGGGTCGGGCTCCATTGTGGGAGCGGGGGTTGCCGAAGGCAAAAGTTCGTGCTCGTCCTGCGGCATTGTACGTGGCGTCACAAAAAACACCAGCCCCACGGCGGCCGCAATAACAACCACCGAAATGATCCAGTACCTCGCCTTGCCGAAAGACCCTTTAAGCTTCTCGTCTCCATGCGGCGCTTCTGCGGCATCCGCGTCCGCCGCCATGGCTCCGCCCGCTTCGGGCAGGGCATCGGGCGGATCTGATATTTTTTTAGGTTTTTGCTTGCCAGGGCGCGGCTCCTTGGCGGTTTTTTCCCTTGGCGGCTGCTCTATCTCGCCGGCCGCCTCCTGGACGGCTTCGGCCCTGAGCTTTTGGGCTTCTTCCTTTGCCGCGAGTTTGGCTTCTTTTGCCGCGCGCTTTTGCCCGGCCGCCTGAGCTTTTTGAGCGGCACGCTCTTCTGCTGCCTGGGCTTTTATAGCCGCGCGCTCCTCGGCCTGCCGCGCTTTTATAGCCGCGCGTTCGTCCGGTTCATGAGGCTCCAGACGCTCCCTTGCCGGCTGCGCTTCCCTCTCGGGTCTGTCCTTTTTGGGGCGCGGCTCTTTGGCGGGCTTTGCGTCTTTGGCGAAGTGGGCCGCTTTGTAGTAAGGCATCTTCTTTTGCGCCGAACGGGACGTCCTCGTCTGGCGGGATTCGCTCGCCGTGCGCATCTCATTGAGAGAACGCGTGGCCCTGACGGGCTGCATCTTGCTCATCGAGTGCGTCACCTTGGGCGGCTGCATGTCCGTTACGGACCGTTTTCCCTTATCTTCTTCCATAACATCTATCCACTCTATACACGTTTTTTGTTTGAGACATATTCCAAAAACCCGCTAAGGTCCGCGCTGACTATAAGTTCTTGCGGGAACCCGCACTTTTCTATGAGGCTCACGGCGTTGTCGAAGCGCCCTACGGAATAGCACACGTGCGCGTCGGACGATACTATGACGCGCGTGCCATGTTCTTTGCACAGCCTCAAGATATTTTCGCAGTTCTCTTCGCTGCCCGGCCGCGCGTTGAATGAATGGTTGTTTATCTCTATTAATTTACCAAGGCGGGCCGCCTCTGCAACCACGGCCTCAGCGTCTATCGGATAGGCGGGGTTGCCCGGATGCCCTATAGCGTCAACATATGGATTGTTGAGGGCGCCCAGCACGGCGTTCGTGTTTTTTTCGAGGCCGCCGCTCTTTATTACATCGCTGTGCAGCGATGCTATGACGAAATCCAAAAGCTTTAAACTGCTGGGGCGGATGTCTATTCCGCCTTCAAAATCTATTATATCGGCTTCCACTCCCTTAAAGACTCTCACGCCTTCGACCTCTTCGGGGATGAAGGCCAGTACGGACGATATGGTGAACCACGGCGCGCTCCCTCTTATGTCCGGCCCGTGGTCTGTTACGACGATGCCCTGAAGGCCGGCTTTATAAGCTTCCCGCGCGTTTTCCGTCAATGTGGAATACGCGTGGCCGCTTGCGACGGTGTGCGTGTGCGGATCTATAAATAGTTTCATTTAATACCCCTTTCACGTAGAATTATACACCATTGCGCCTGTAAATGGAATATGTTAAAATATTTAAGTCGTGGCGGAGCTGCCGGATATGAAAATAAATGCCAGGAAAGGCAGTTGCTGGTATGAACTTTACGCTTTCTATAATACTGTTTTTTGTGGTTCTGGTGCTATACGTGCAAGTCATAGACGTATTCACTTTTATGATGCGCCTAACCGGCATGACGGAGGAAAAAGCGCGTTTTCAGGTAATTTCACTGCTGACGAACAGCGGCTACACAACGAATGAGAGCGAAATAGTCGTCAGGTCGCTGTCGCGCCGCAAGCTGGCCCGAACAATAATGATGTTCGGGTACGTGTTTTCCGTAACTATCGTGAGCGCCTTCATAAACATAATGTTCTCGCTGGAAGGCACGCAGGCGAGGACGGTATGGCCGGTAATCCTGTTGTTATGCGGCCTTTACGCGGCCTTGTTCGTGGTGAGGCGCATACCTGCGGTAAAGGCGTTTTTTAACGCGAGGATGGAAGCGATAGTAAAAAAGCGGCTCTTTAAGGGAAGCAAAAACGTCATGGTGATGCTGGACGAATTTCCCAGGGGAGTCATAGCGCGCATACGCATAAACAAAATGCCCAAGGCCTTGGAGGGAAAGACGTTCGGCGAGCTCAACCTTTACGAGCACGGCGTGCGAGTCGTGATGATGGAGGAAAAAAAAGGCTCCATGGTAGAGGTCAGCGGGGACACGAAATTCCAGGAAGGCGATTCGCTGGTGGTTTTCGGCAGGAGAAGGGAAATAACGAAGCTCTTCGCGGCTTCTACAAAATAATATGAATATGAGGTAATGTATGATGAAAAGAGCGGTTTGTATACTGCTGATAGCCGTGATACTGATAGTGTGCGCGCCGCTGGCCCAGGCTGCCGGGGCGGAGCGCAACCAATACGATATGGATTTTACGATCGATATGGATGAAAAATTAATATCCGGCCGGTTTGGCGTTACCGCGTTTAACGGCAGCCAGGACGCGTGGAGCGGGCTTTGCCTGAGGGACTACGCGACGACCCTGCTTGAGATGGCGGGTGACGCGCCCGCTGAATTTATAGGTATTAAAGACGCAAGCGGCGCGGAGCTTAAATATTACCGCGACGATAGTGACCCTTCAATAGTCTACGTTGAGCTTAATGAGCCGATTCCGCCCGGAGGATCCGGGAAAATAACGATAGAGTACAGCGCGGGCATACCCAAACTTGGCAACGGGGCGCGCTACGGCTGGCAGCCTATACCCACGGACGAGGGCCAGCTTATTTTTGAACTCGCGAACTTCTATCCCGTCCTCGCTATATACGAAGACGGCGGGTGGGTTACCGAACCGTATTTCAACGAGGGTGAGTGCTTTTACTCAAGCTGCGCGGACTACGGCATAAAACTCACCCTGCCCGACAGTTACACGGTTGTCTCCACGGGCGGCGAGGTGATGGGAGAAAGCAAGGAGGGTATGACGACGTGGACGATAAGCGCGAAAAACGTTCGAGACGTGGCGTTTACCACCTGCCCTAACATGGGATGGTTCAGCGGAACGACCAAGGGCGGAGCCAAGCTTAAGAGTTACTATTACGAAGGGGACAACCGCCACGCCACGGAAGCGCAGGCGAGTATATCGTTTGATACGGTGCTTGGGGCGATGAACTACTACGAGGAGATCATCGGGCCATACCCCTACGGCAGTATAGACGTCGTTATGTCCGCGCTGGAAGGCTTTGGCGGCATGGAGTACCCGATGTACGTGCGTTGCTCGGACTACTCCGTAAACATAGCAAACCGGGAGGACACTATAATGAGGGTCTCCGCGCACGAGGCGGCGCACCAGTGGTTTTACGCTGTTGTGGGCAACAACCAGTACACCGAGGCCTGGCTGGACGAAGGCTTTGCCACGCTCCTTGAGATATTATATTTTTACCACATAGAAAGGTACGACATCGCGGATGAGATAGTCGATGGGGGGCGCGCGAGGGTGGCTGGCAATAAGGCGCTGGCCAGTGAATACGTGAACCTTCCGTACGATGAGCTCGGGGAGAACTACGGAGGCGCTGTGTACTCCAAGGCCGGGCTGTTCCTGTTCGACCTCTTGCAGGCAATGGGCGAGGACGATTTTTTCAAAATGATAAAGGACTATTACGAAGAGTATTCGTTTAAAGAAGCGAAAACGGACGATTTCATATCCAAAGTGTTCGAATACAGCGACAGCGGTGAAGTCCGAGCGCTGGTGGAGGAAAATATTAAACTGTAGTTTGTGATTAAGTGAGGAAGATGCAATGAAAGTATATGAGTGCGGAATATGCGGGAACGCCCATGACGAGGCGGTGGACGGCGTCTTTGCCGGGTTGGACGAAGAATGGAGCTGCCCGGTTTGCGGCGCGCCCAAGGTGAGCTATACCCCCAAGGGCGAGTCAAACGCGCCCGCAGCCTTGGACGTTGTGGTGGAGAAGGTGGTGGAAAGCCGGACGGAGAGTTTAGGGGCGTGCGTGTACGTTTGTCCGGTCTGCGGCAATACTTACGATGAGGGCAGGGAGTCCTGCGCTTTCGGGGAGCTTCCGGAAGACTGGGAATGCTCCATTTGCGGTACTCCCAAATTGAGCTTTACCGTGGAAGGCGGCTCAACGGTGACCATAGAAGTCTCGCCGGCCGCGCCTGCCCTGCCCGATTATGAAGAGGAGAGTCCACTCGCCTACCCTATGGATTACTACCGGACGGGCGACGACCTTGAAGTGAACATGGCGCTGATACACGAGATGGCTGTGACCGGCGCTTCGGTTTCCGAACCAATGAGAACGCGCATGAGCGTGCCGTCCTTTAACGACATAGTGTTTTTGGGGGCGCAGCTCGCAAGCTTCCCGCTGGAAGAGGACGAGCCTGTGAAGACGCACACGGTAATAGGCAAGAACGCGGCCAAACCCATGGTGCTGGACAGCCCCGTATACGTTACGCATATGTCTTACGGCGCGCTGTCCGCCGAACTCAAGACGGCGCTGGCGCGTGGATCGGCGGCGGCGGGCACGGCCATAGGCAGCGGCGAGGGCGGCATTCTTCCCGAAGAGATGGAGGCGGCCCATAAGTACATATTCGAGTACGTGCCCAACCTTTACGGCGCGACGGACGAAAACCTCAGAAAGGCTGACGCCATAGAAATAAAGATAGGCCAGGGCACAAAGCCGGGCATGGGCGGCCATCTTCCGGGGAACAAGGTGACGGAAGAGATCGCGCGCGTGCGCGGCAAGGAGCCGGGCGAGGATATTCAGAGCCCCGCAAAGTTCGGCGGCGTGAATTCCAGGGAAGACCTGAAAAAGCTGGTGGACAGTTTGCGGAAACGCTCCAAGGGCAGGCCGGTGGGCATAAAGATAGCGGCGGGCCATATAGAAAAGGATCTTGAGGCCGCGCTTTTCGCCAAACCGGACTTTGTGACGGTGGACGGCAGGGGCGGCGGCACGGGCTCTAGCCCCAAGTTTTTAAAGGACGCGTCGTCCATACCGACGGTGTTCGCGCTGTACCGCGCCAGAAAGTATATACGCGAGCACGCGCCGGATACTTCGCTCATAATAACTGGCGGATTCCGCACGTCGGGAGACATCGTAAAAGCGCTGTGCATGGGCGCGGACGCGGTGGCGGTAGGCACGGCGGCGCTCATGGCCGCAGCGTGCATGCAGTACCGCGTGTGCGACAAGGGCAACTGCCCAACCGGCTCGCTGACCCAGGACCCGGAGCTCCGGGCGAAGTTTAACGCCGATGCCGCGGCCAAGCGCACGGAAAATTTCCTGAACGCCGTAACGAAAGAGCTCATGGCTTTCGCCCGCGCGGCGGGGAAGAAGGACGTCCACGGTTTCGGAGCGGATGACATACGCGCGCTGAGCTCGGAAATATCGTCTTATACCGACGTGGAGCATGTGTAATGGGTGAAAAGATGAAAAGGGGGCTGGGGAAAGGACTGGGCGCGCTCATTGGCGACGCGTACGAAAAGGAAGGAACCCGGCTCCTCGAAGTTGACATACTTTCTGTGGACGTTAACAAAAACCAGCCGCGCGAGGAGTTCGACGAGGAGAAGCTTAACGAACTGGCGGAGTCCATAGCTGTGCAGGGCATACTCCAGCCCATAGTCGTCAGCGAGGCCGGCGGCAGGTATATGATAGTCGCGGGGGAGCGGCGTTTCCGCGCGGCGAAAAGGGCGGGCCTCAGGAAAGTGCCCGTCGTGGTGGGCGAGTTCACCCAAAAGGAAATACTTGAGCTCTCGCTCATAGAAAACATACAGCGCGAGGACCTGAACGTCATGGAGCAGGCCAAAGCGCTCCATAGGCTGGCGAAAGAGTACAACCTCACGCAGGAGGAGGTCGCGAAGCGCATGGGCAAGCCCCGGAGCGCCATAGCGAACCTTATGCGCCTCATGTCGCTGCCCGAAGACGTTAAGGATATGCTCAGGGACGGTTCGTTGACATATGGCCACGCCAAGTGCCTGATGGGCCTCACGAACGGCGAAGTGATGGCAAAAGCCGCCAAAGCGGTAGAGCGCGACGCGCTGTCCGTGAGGCAGACGGAAAAGCTGGTCGCACGGCTGAAAACGGGAGTACCGGAAAAGAAAAAAGCCGAACCGGTAGAAGCGCCTGTGGAAATAAAGTCCGCGGAAGACGAGCTAACGGAGGCGCTGGAGACGAAGGTCAGGATACAGGGCGGCTACGGCGGCGGTAAAATAGTTATAGAGTACTACAGCAAGGAACACCTGGAGCAGCTCTACGATTCGATACTGTCCATAAGGCAGGACGGAGGGCGCGATGAAGCTCTCCTATAAGCGTATGATAATCTACGCGGTGTTCGGCGCGATTGCCGTGATCGTGCTGATTGTGGCGTTTAATAAATGAAAAGAAAATATCGCTTCCGGCGGCCAAAGAAACTTTTGCTAACGCTCAAAAGTTCCTCTGGACTCTTCAAAACCCGTTTTAAATATAAGTTGGCGAACGAAGTGAGCCGGGGTCTGGGGAACAAGTTCCCCAGCGGGATTCACAAGGGCGGAGCCCTTGTGTTAATTATTGGATTGTTCTCCGCCCTGCTCACGGCCTGTGCCATAAAACCCGAGACGGGCGAAAGCTTCGCGATGGATACCGTAATAACGCAGGTTACCTACAGCGGCGACGCCATTTCAAGCAACAACGCGCTCATACGCGATATAGAAAACAGCATGTCCAAAACACTTGAGGGCAGCGATATATATAGAATAAACCATGCCGCGCCGGACGAGGGAGTGGAAGTTTCGCCCGAGACGGCCATGGTCATATCCGCCTGCCTTGACGAGGCGGAGCGGACGAACGGGGTTTTCAACCCGGCGCTCTGTGGTGTTGTGGACCTCTGGGACTTTAACGGCGGGGACGCGGCTGTTCCCGATCCGGCGGAATTAGAGCGCGCGCTCGGCAAAGTTGATTACACGGCAATAAGCGTGGAGGGTGAAACGGTTTTCGCGCACGGCCAGAAGCTCGACCTCGGAGGCGCTGTAAAAGGCTACGCGCTGGGAGCCATAGCGGACAACCTGAACAAGGAAGGCGCTACGGCGCTCGTAAGCCTGGGAGGTTCCGTGTGCACAGCCGGAGAAAAGCCGGGCGGCGGATGGGTTGTGGGCATAAGGAACCCAGGCGAAGGGGCCCAGAGCTATATGGCTGCCTTTGAACCGGACGGCCTATTTGTATCCACTTCGGGCGTTTATGAGCGCGGCTTTTACGAGGACGGCGAGTACTACCACCACATAATCGACCCCGCTACGGGCTATCCTGTTAAGAACGGCCTCCTGTCCGTTACCGTGGCGGCGGATAACGGGATTATAAGCGATATATACTCGACGGCGCTTTTCGTAATGGGTGTGGAGGAAGGCCTTGCATTCGCGGAAGAAAACGGCGTGGAGGCTGTGTTCATAACGGATGGGAACGAGGTCTATGCTACGCCCGGGATGGCCTACCTGGAATTTGAGATAAAGGACAGTGATTATAATGCCGCGCAGTGAGCCGCTAGTAAAGACAAGCGATGTCGTGTACGCGGTGCTGCTGGCAGTGGGCGCTATTATTGTTTGGTTTGCGCTGATGTCCTTTTCGGGCGGGAGTTATGTTGTCATACGGCAGGACGGCGAGGTCGTAAAGCGGCTGCCGCTCAACGTGGACGCGGTGTATGAAGTAAAGGGCGATTATACGAACGTGTTCGGGATAAGCGGGGGAG
>JAVBSU010000132.1:0-9295 GCA_031556555.1 Christensenellaceae bacterium | reverse complement strand
CTACAAAGCCGTGAGCCTGATGAAAAAGTACGTAAGCGAAACATTCGACGCCAATGTAATAACAGATCTTGGAAGCTTCGGCGGCATGTACGACATCGGCGGCGGGCAGGTGCTGGTTGCTGGTACGGACGGCGTGGGCACAAAGCTCAAAGCCGCATTCGCCATGGATGTGCACGATACAGTGGGAATCGACTGCGTGGCGATGTGCGCCAACGACGTAGTGTGCCACGGCGCGCGGCCGTTGTTCTTTCTCGACTACATAGCGACGGGCGAGCTTGTGCCCGAGAAAGCCGCGGATATTGTAAAGGGCATAGCGCAGGGGTGCAAGATGGCGGGATGCGCGATAATCGGCGGCGAGACGGCCGAGATGCCCGGCTTCTACCCGGAAGGCGAGTACGATCTGGCGGGCTTTTGCGTTGGCATAGTCGATAGAGATAAAATAATAAACGGATCAAGGATAAAGGCGGGCGACGCGATTATAGGACTCGGATCCAGCGGGGTTCACTCGAACGGTTTTTCGCTGGTGCGAAAGCTGTACCCCATGGACGATACGCTGTACACAAGTGAATATGAGGGCAGGCCGCTTGGCGAAATGCTGCTGGAGCCTACAAGGATATACGTGAAAGCGGTATTGGAAGTGATAAGTGAAGTTGACGTACACGGTTTGGCGCACATAACCGGCGGCGGCTTTTATGAAAACATACCGAGGATGCTGCCTGACGGTGTGAGCGCCAAAATAAAGCTTGGATCGTGGGACATGCCGCCCGTGTTCGATATGATAGTGCGCGACGCGCAATTGTCCCAAAGGGACGCCTACGGCACGTTCAACATGGGCATAGGCATGGTAATCGCCGTAAACAGCGGGGATGCGGATAATGCTTTGAATCTGCTTGAAGCTTGCGGCGAGCGGCCCTTCCTGATAGGCGAAACGGCGGCAGGTAAAGGCGGGGTGGAGCTATGGGATTAAAACGCTTCGCAGTGTTCGCGTCGGGCGGCGGCACGGACTTCCAGTCCTTAATTGACGCCGTGGCAAATGGCGGTATAAAAGCTGAGATCGCTTGCCTCATTGCCGGTAAACCCGGCATTGGCGCGATAGAGCGCGCGCGGAAGGCGGACATACCTGTGAAGGTCATACGAAGAGGAGCTTACGCGACGGCGGAAGATTTCGACCAGGCGGTGTTGGACGTACTTGCAGGGGAGCGTGTGGATTTTGCCGTGCTGGCAGGGTATCTAAGCATACTAGGCGAGATGACAGTTAGAGCTTACAAAAACAGGATAATAAACATACACCCCGCATTGATACCCAGCTTCTGCGGCATGGGCTATTACGGCGGGAAGGTGCACGCGGCCGTAGTGGAGGCGGGAGTAAAGCTGACAGGCGCTACAGTGCACTTTGTGGACGAGACGGCGGATACCGGCCCAATAATCATGCAGGAGGCTGTGCCTGTGCATAGCGGCGATACGCCTGAGGCGGTCGCGGCGCGCGTGCTTGAGCTGGAGCACGTTATGCTGCCCAAGGCCGTCGCGCTGATGGCCGAAGGCAGGCTGGTTGTGGAAGACGGAAAAGTTAACATTCTAGAATAAAAATACATTAGCAAAGGCAGGAGATAAAAAATGGGTAAGAGAGCATTTTTGAGCGTGTTTGACAAGTCGGGGATAGTCAATTTCGCGGGAGAACTTCAAAAACTGGGATTTGAGATACTTTCGACAGGCGGGACGCAAAAGGAGCTCTCGGACGCGGGGATCGCGGTTGTAAACGTGTCGGATATTACGGGTTTTCCCGAATGCCTGGACGGCAGGGTAAAGACGTTGCATCCCAAAATACACGCGGGCATTCTGGCGATGAGGGACAATCCCGTGCATATGAAGCAGCTTAGCGACCTCGGCGTGGAAACCATAGACCTTGTCGTGGTTAACCTCTATCCTTTCAAGCAGACGATATTAAAGCCGGACGTGACGCTGGAAGAAGCCATAGAGAACATAGACATCGGCGGGCCTACAATGCTGCGCGCGGCCGCCAAGAACTGGCAGGATGTCGCGGTCATAACGGATGTTGCGGACTATGACATGGTACTCGGCGAGCTCAGGGAGAATTCGCAAGTCTCAAAGGAGACAAAGTTTTCGCTCGCGGTAAAGGTTTTTGAAACAACCGCCGCATACGACGCCCTTATCTCAACCTACCTTAGAAGGAAGGCGAGCGGGGACATCCTTCCCGATAAACTCACGATAACGCTGGAAAAGCAACTGGAAATGCGCTACGGGGAGAACCCCCACCAGAGCGCCGCGTTTTACAAGGAAGCGCTGCCGGTTGAGGGCAGCCTCGCGGGAGCGGCTCAGCTCCACGGCAAGGCGCTCTCCTTCAACAACATAAACGACGCGGAAGGCGCGCTAAACACTTTAAGGGAATTCAACGAAACCACAGTAGTGGCGGTAAAGCACGCCAATCCGTGCGGAGCCGCCTCCGGCCTCAACCTGCACGACGCTTATGTAAAAGCGTACAATTGCGACCCCGTATCCATATACGGCGGCATAGTGGCGGTCAATGTGGAGATGGATGCTAAAACGGCGGAAGAAATGAGCAAAACCTTCCTTGAAATAGTGATAGCGCCCTCCTATTCGGAGGAAGCGCTCGAAATACTCAAGGAGAAAAAGAATTTGCGGATACTACAGCTTAAGAACATTGCCCAACCGCTCAACAAAAGTGTTTTCGACGCGAAAAAAGTTTTGGGCGGAGTGCTGGTGCAGGGCGCTGACTACACAATGTTCGATGAGAGCGACATCAAGACCGTGACGGAGCGCAAACCAACGGAAGCCGAGATGGCCAGCATGATTTTCGCGTTCAAGGTGGTAAAACACGTCAAGTCGAACGGCATCGCCCTGGCGAAGGGCAAGGCGACAATAGGCATAGGCCCCGGACAGACAAACAGAATATGGGCGGCTGAGATGGCCATAGAGCGCGCGGGCGGCCGGGTGAAAAACTCTGTGATGGCTTCGGACGCCTTCTTCCCTTTTGACGACTGTGTGGAAGCCGCCGCTAAAGCGGGGATAACAGCGATCATACAGCCGGGAGGTTCCGTACGTGACGAAGATTCGATAAAAAAATGCGACGAGTATGGCATAGCAATGGTGTTTACCGGCATGAGGCACTTTAAGCACTGAGGGTATACAAGAGAGGTTGGAATATTGAAAAAAGTTTTAATTGTCGGAGGCGGCGGCAGGGAGCATGCGATCGCATGGAAGTTGGCTCAATCGGCGGAAGAACTGGAGCTCTACTGCGCGCCGGGGAACGGCGGTATTTCAGAGATCGCGGCCTGCGTGGACATAAGGGCGGACGATGTGGACAGGATGGTTGGCTGGGCCAAAGAAAACGGCATGGACCTTGTTTGTGTGGCGCCGGACGACCCGCTTGCAATGGGCATGGTGGATGAGCTCAACAAGGCCGGAATACGCGCGTTCGGGCCCACTATGGCGGCAGCCGAGATCGAATGGTCGAAGGCGTATTCCAAACGGCTGATGAAGAAGTATGGCATTCCGACAGGTAAATTTGTCGTTTTTGACATGGTGGACGCGGCGCTTGAGTATGTTAATACGGCGCGGATGCCAATAGTGGTCAAGGCAAACGGACTGGCGCTCGGCAAGGGCGTTATAATCTGCGAAAACAAGCAACAGGCCCGGATCGCAATAAAGGAACTTATGGTGGACGGGAAGTTCGGCGAGGCGGGCGATAAAATCGTCATTGAAGAATTACTGACCGGCCCGGAAGTTTCGGTACTGGCCTTTTGCGACGGGAAGACAGTGCTGCCAATGCTGTCCGCCCAGGACCACAAACGCGCGCTGGACGGCGACCAGGGCCTTAATACAGGCGGCATGGGCGCTTTTACGCCATCGGCAAAGTATACGAACAGCATAAGGGAGTTTTGCGAACGCGAGGTATTCCAAAAGACCGTGGATGCCATGAACGCGGAAGGCCGGCCGTTTAAGGGCGTCATATTCTTCGGGCTAATGCTTACCAAAGACGGCCCCAAGGTTTTGGAATACAACGCGCGGCTGGGAGACCCGGAGACGCAAGCTGTATTCATGCTGTTAAAGAACGATTTATGGGAAATAATTAATGCAGTTATAGACGGAACTCTGGATAGCATCAAACTTGAATGGGAGCCGGGCTGCGCCGTGTGCGTGGTAATGGCGTCGGGAGGTTACCCCGGCAGCTACGCAACGGGAAAGCGGATAACCGGCTTTGACAGCGTGGACAACGGTGTGATGGTCTTCCACGCGGGCACCATGAATTACAAGGGCGCTTACTTCACTGACGGTGGAAGGGTGCTGGGAGTTTCGGCGACAGGCGGGAGCATCGCGGAGGCGCGCGAAAAGACGTATGCCAATGTGGAAAAAATAAAATTTGACGGAGCGCATTACAGAAAGGATATAGGCTTAAAGTAGACGCGGCGTACGGCAGGGTGCGGCTGATGGGTTTTAAGGCGCGCGTTTGCTGTTTCTTATTTATTGCCTTTTATTGGAGAAAAAACATGGGAAAATCATACACCGCGGACGACATACACGTTCTCGAAGGGCTTGACGCGGTGCGCAAACGGCCGGGCATGTATATTGGAACCACGAGTTTGCGCGGCCTGCACCACCTTCTCTGGGAAATAGTGGACAATGCAATTGACGAGGCCGCGAACGGTTACGCCGACAGGCTGTGGGTGACGCTGCACGCCAATAATTCCGTGACGGTGGAAGACAACGGCAGGGGGATACCAACCGGCCTGCACCCTGAGCTCAAGGTATCTGGAGTGGAGGTCGTGCTGACGCAACTTCACGCCGGAGGCAAATTCGACAACGAGAATTACGCGTATTCGGGCGGGCTGCACGGCGTGGGCGCTTCCGTTGTAAACGCGCTCTCAAGGTGGATGCATATTGAAGTCTACCAGAACGGAAAAGTATACCGGCAGGAATACGAAACAAAAACAGACGCAAAGGGAAAGCTCTTGGTGGGCAAGCCGGTGGGGCCGCTTAAAGAGGCGGGCGATACAAAAAAACGCGGAACGAAGATCACTTTTATGCCGGACGAATCGGTATTCGACGAAGTTGAGATGAGCTACGACGTCGTAAAGCGCCGTTTGAGGGAATTGGCGTTTTTGACCAAGGGCCTTAAAATAACGCTTACGGACGAGCGGGAACTCGTTGGCAGCCGCCCCAAGACCGCCGTGTTCGAGTACGCCGGGGGCATAGTGGATTTTGTGCTCTATTTAAACAAGGATAAGACGCCCATGCACGAAGCGCCGGTACTTATAGAGGGAACGCGGAACGACATACTCGTCAGCATAGCCATGCAGTACAACGGCGGCTACAACGAAAGCATATTCTCATACGTGAACAACATACCCACGACGGAAGGCGGCGCTCACGAGACAGGCTTCAAGGCTGCGCTTACGAAGGTTATGAACGAGTACGCAAAGAACTCCGGACAGCTCAAGGGCAAAAACGCAAACCTGACGGGTGAGGATTTCCGTGAAGGGCTTTGCGCCGTAATAAATATAAAAATGCAGAACGTACAGTTTGAGGGCCAGACTAAGACTAAGCTCGGGAATTCGGAGGCGCGCGTAGCTGTGGACGCGATAGTGAGCGAGCAGCTAACGGCATTCATGGCCGACCTCAACAACACTCAGATATGTTCTAAAATGGTTGAGAAAGCGCTATCCGCGGCGCACGTGCGGGAAGCCGCGCGCAAGGCGAAGAAAATGGAGCGCACTCGAAATAAGCTGGGCAGCTCGCCGCTGGTGGGCAAACTCGCCGCCTGCACGGGCAAGAACCCCAAGCTCAATGAATTGTTTATTGTGGAGGGCGACAGCGCGGGCGGCAGCGCCAAACAGGGCAGGGACAGGCGCTTCCAGGGGATCCTTCCCCTCCGGGGCAAACCGCTCAACGTGGAGAAGAAGCGCGTAGACCAGGTACTGGCCAACGAGGAGTACCGTTCCATCATAACCGCGCTGGGAGCGGGCTTTGACGATACATTCAACATGGACAACCTGAAGTACGACAAAGTAGTTATCCTCTCAGACGCGGACCAGGACGGCGGCCACATACGCGCCATACTCATAACGTTCTTCTACAGGTACTTCAGGGAGCTCATAATGGACGGGCACGTCTACATTGGCCGGCCCCCGCTTTACAAGATTGAAAAAGGGAAGAACCTGCTCTACGCCTATAACGACAGGCAGCTCGAAAAGGCCAAGGCGAAGGTGGGCAAGGGCGCGGCGGTACAGCGCTACAAAGGCCTCGGGGAGATGAACCCCGACCAGTTGTGGGAGACTACAATGAACCCTGAAAAGCGTTCGCTAATACGGGTTACTATAGAAGACCTAGCGGACGTGGAGCAAATGGTCACTACGCTGATGGGAGACAACGTGGAGCCGCGGAAGCTGTACATAGGCGAACACGCGAACTTCAACAAACAGGACAATTTCGAAATACGGCCGGAAGGCGGTGTAGCAGATGAAGAACAAGCAAATATCGTATGACGAACATATAATCGACACGGCGCTGGAAGAAGTGATGCACAACTCCTTCATGACTTACGCCGAGTACGTGACGCTGGAGCGCGCGCTTCCTAGGGTGGAAGACGGCCTTAAACCCGTTCAGCGGCGCATTCTGTACACGCTGCACGAGTTGGGGATAACGCCCGACAAGCCGTATAAGAAAGCGGCGAGGATAGTTGGAGACACCCTGGGCAAGTACCATCCGCACGGGGACACGAGCGTATACGACGCGATGGTACGGCTGGCGCAGGGTTTCGCCATGCGCATGCCGCTCGTGGACGGGCACGGCAACTTCGGCTCCATAGACGGCGACGGGGCGGCGGCCATGCGTTACACAGAAGCGAGGATGTCCAGCCTGGCGCTGGAGATGCTGCGCGACTTAGGCAAGGACACGGTGCCATTCCGGCCGAACTTTGACGATACGGAACGCGAACCGGACATGCTGCCCTCGCGCTACCCGAATCTTCTTGTGAACGGGTCTTCGGGCATCGCTGTGGGCCTTGCCACGAACATACCTCCGCACAACCTAACGGAAGTAGTGAACGGCATAGTCGCCAGAATAGACAAGCCCGAATGCACGCTTGGTGAAGTTATGAAGCATATTAAAGGGCCTGACTTCCCGACTGGCGGCTACCTGGTTTCGGGCGAAGGCCTTATGAGCGCGTACGAGACGGGCAGGGGCAAGGTGCAGGTCAGGGCCAAGGCGCACTTTGAAAAACTCAAGAACGGAAAGACGAGCATTGTCATCACAGAGATGCCGTACGAGGTCAAAAAGGCGGCGCTGCTGGAAAAGATATACTCGGCCAGCGAGGCCAAGCGGGAACTTTTCAGCGCCATAGACGAAATACGCGACGAGTCGGACAGGGAAGGCATGCGCGCGGTGATAGACGTGAAAAAGGGGCACGACGCGCAGAAGATACTCAACCTTTTATACAGGTACAGCGACCTCCAAACAACGTTCGGTATTAACATGATGGTAATAGCGGACGGCGCGCCCAGGCAGCTAGGGCTGCTCGCCATAATTGACCACTACATAACCCACCAGAAGAACGTCGTCACGCGCAGGACGCGGTTCGACCTTGAGCGGGCGGAAAAACGCGAGCACATCCTTTTGGGGCTGATCATAGCCGTAAAGAACATAGACAGGGTCATAAAGATAATCAGGGCCTCGAAGAACCCGGAGCAGGCCAAAAACGAACTGATGAAGGTTTTCGACCTCTCGCCCGTGCAGGCGCAGGCCATACTGGACATGCGGCTGGCCCGCCTTACAAACCTCGAGGTCGAACTGCTGGAAAAAGAATACAGTGAGGTCGTGGCGCTTATCAAGGAACTGAGGGAGATACTGGGCTCCGAAGCTGTCCTTTTGAGCGTTATTAAAGGCGAACTGCTGACAATAAAGAAAAATTACGCTGACGCGCGGCGCACCGAAATAATAGGCGGGGAAAGCGCCGTCATAGATGTGGACGAGAGCGAATTTGTTGTTTCCGAAGAGTGCGCTGTTGTGCTGACGCGAGGAGGCAACCTTAAACGCATGAGCCCCAAGGCCCTGCAGAAGGGGATAGAGGCGGGAGAGCTGGAAGAAAAGCAAAAGCCTGCCCTGCTGCTTTCCACAAGCACGGATAAGAAATTATATATATTCACCAATAAGGGAAATATGTACACAATGCCCGTGAGCGCCGCGCCGGAAATGCGTGTGAAGGAAAACGGAAGGTCCCTTAACGCTCTTGTAAGCGGTGTTGAAACGGATGAGGAAATCATAAATATCATATTGAAAGAGGATTTCGAAGCCGGGCTGATGTACTTTGCCACGAGGGATGGCATGGTAAAATCCACCCCTATGTCCGAATTCGACGCGAAAAAATCTAAGATACTCGCCTGCGGGCTGAAGGACGGGGACGTACTGGTGTACGCCAAGCCGGACTCCGCGGACAAGAGCAATATGCTCTTCGTTACTTCGGACGGAATGTCCATAAACATACGCAAGCAGGAAGTATCAACAATGGGGAGGTCGGGCAAAGGCGTGGGCGCCATAAGGCTGAACAAAAACGCAAGCGTCATTATGGCGGAGCAGATAACGTGCGGAGGCGAAGGCGAAAAAGTACTGCTGATGACCGAAAAAGGCTACGCGAAGCAGACGCCGCTGCGAGAATTTGAAGAGCAGGGCAGGAACGGCAAAGGATTAAAAGCATACAACCTTGCGCCTAACATCGGAAACCGCGTCGCGGGAGCGCTGCTATTAGAGAACGTGACGAGGTTCACAGCCGTTCAGAAACTGGGTGACATAACAAAACTTACCAGCGATTCGATACCGACAGACGCGCGCAACACAAAGGGCGAACAGGCCGTGCTCGCCATCATGGGCAACGACATAGAAAGGTTGTACGTCAATATCTTTGAATGAACGCCGGTTTTGTGATACAATAGCAGTATGAGGCGGTATGCCGCGTTAAATTTCCTTAACGTCAAGAGGTATCGAAATGTACGAATCCAAACTTGAATCAAAAGATCTCGACGAATTGTTCGAGGCAATACTTTCTCTGGAGAACACCGAGGAGTGCTACATGTTCTTTGAAGACCTCTGCACGGTTTCAGAGCTAAACGCGATATCTCAGCGGTTTAAAGTGGCCGGGATGCTTGAAAAGAAAGAAACCTGCCACTCGATAGCGGATATTACCGGAGCTTCGACGGCGACGATTTCAAGAGTCAACAAATGCCTGAACTACGGCACAGGCGGTTACAGGCTGATAATTAAGAGA
>JAVBSU010000090.1:0-3915 GCA_031556555.1 Christensenellaceae bacterium | reverse complement strand
CCTGTCCTCTTTCCTTAACTGGACTACTGCGTACGGCTCCCTTCCCGTCGCTGGATCGATGAGCCCCTTTGGCTTCAGCGGCCCGTACCTGAGCGTATCAACGCCCCGCCCCGCCATTATTTCAACCGGCATACAACCCTCGAACACGCCCGTACCTTCAAAATCCTTGAGCTCCGCACGTTTGGCATCTACGAGGGCGTTGTGAAAGGCGGAGTACTCCTCCATCGTCATGGGGCAGTTTACGTAGTCCGATCCCCTTCCGTAGCGCGACGCCGTGAAGGCCCGGGTCATATCCACGCTTCCGGCGCTCACGATAGGCGCGGCCGCGTCGAAAAAATGCAGGTTGAACCCGCCTGTCAGCGCCTGTATATCGTCCGCCAGCGGAGCTGACACAAGCGGCCCGCCCGCTATTATCACTATCTCCCCGCCGTCAAACCGGGAGAGTCCTGTCACTTCTTCCCGAACGAGCCCGATGAGCGCGTTCCCTTCTATCTCTTCCGAGATATAGGCTGAAAACTCATCGCGGTTAACCGCCAGCGCTCCGCCGGCAGGCACTCGCGTGGCCTCCGCCGCCCTCATCACAAGGCTATCTAAGAGCCGCAATTCTTCTTTTAGCAGCCCCGCCGCGTTCACCAGCCTGTCTGACCTAAGCGAGTTGCTGCACACAAGTTCCGCCAGCATCCCGCTTTTGTGCGCCGGGCTCATTTTCCGCGGCTTCATCTCGAAGAGCCGCACGGGTATACCTCTTTTCGCAAGCTGGTAGGCGGCCTCGCACCCCGCCAGTCCCCCGCCGATTACGTTTACGCTACTTTTTCGCATTCGCCGCTTTTTTCTTGTTTGCCGCGCATTCGGGATTGGAGCATTTTTTCTGAGCCTTGCCCCCGTACCTGAATTTCGATTCCGTCATGTACGCGCCGCACTCTTCGCACTTTTCGTTCAGGGGCTTGTCCCATGACACAAAGTCGCACTGCGGGTAGTTCTCGCAGCCGTAGAAGCTAGCGCCCTTCTTGGAGCGCTTCATAACGACCTTGCCGCCGCACTTGGGGCAGGGCACGTCTATTTCAACCACTATGGGTTTTGTGTTTTTGCATTCGGGATAGTTGGGACAGGCCAAAAACTCGCCGTACCTTCCCGTTTTGTACACCATGTTCGCGCCGCACTTCTCGCAGACTATTTCAGACACTTTATCCGGTATCTTCACGTGCTCTATGTTCTTGTCCGCTACTTCAAGGTCTTTCTCAAAGGGTTCGTAAAAGTCACGTATGACGCTCTTCCACTCCGTGCCCTCGTTCTCCACGTCGTCCAGCTTTTCTTCCATGTCCGCCGTAAACGTTATGTCCATGATATCCGTAAAATTCTTGGACATGAGGTCGTTCACTATCTCCCCGAGTTCGGTCGGCATGAAGGATTTCTTTTCTTTCGCCACGTAATCCCTGTCCTGTATTGTTGATATTATGGGCGCGTAAGTGCTGGGGCGCCCTATCCCGCGCTCCTCCAGGAACTTTATTAGCGAAGCTTCCGTGTACCTAGGAGGCGGCTGGGTAAAGTTCTGCTTGGGGTCGATCGAGATAAGTTTTACTACGTCCCCTTCCTCCGCTTTGGGGATCATCTTCTGGTCGTCGTCCTCCGTCTTGGAATCGTAGACCGCCAAATGCCCTTTAAAGAGCAGGTTGGAACCGGCCGCCTTGAAGGCGTGGCCGTTCGCGTTCACTTCGTATGCGAGCGTCTCGAACACGGCGGGCGTCATCTGGCTGGCCAGGAACCTTGTATATATCAGTTTGTAGAGCTTGTATAAGTCTCCTGTCAGGTACTGCTTCACTTCGTCGGGAAGCATTTCGATGTACGTGGGCCTTATCGCCTCGTGAGCGTCCTGAGCGCCCTTCCTGCCCTTGTAGAAGTTGGGTTTTTCCGGCGCGTAGCCGTCACCGTACTTTCCGCGTATATACGAAAGCGCGTTGCTTTGCGCTTCGGACGACACCCTCGTCGAATCCGTCCTCATGTATGTTATCAGGCCGAACGTGTTGCCGCCCTTGAGCGGCACTCCCTCGTAAAGCCGCTGGGCGAGCATCATCGTCTTCTTTGCCGTGTACCCCAGCTTGCCCGAGGCCGCCTGCTGCAGTAAGCTCGTCGTAAAGGGCGGCAGCGCGTTCTTTTTGCGCGTGCCCGTCTTAACGTTGCCCACAACGAAGTCCGCGCCCTTTATATCCGACAGCACGGCTTGCGTCTGCTCTTCGTTATCGAGCTTGGCCTTTTTTCCGCCTTTGCCGTAGTACCTCGCTTCAAATTTCTGTCCGGCTTTTTCAAGGTTGGCCGTTATCGTCCAGAACTCCTCTGGTTTGAAATCCCTTATCTCGTTTTCCCGGTCGACTATGACTTTTACCGCCACGCTCTGCACCCTTCCCGCGGAAAGGCCCTTTTTCACCTTGCGCCAGAGGAGCGGGCTTAATTTGTATCCCACCAGCCTGTCCAGCACGCGCCGCGCCTGCTGGGCGTCCACGCGCCGCATGTCTATGCCGCGCGGCTGTTTTATGGCCCCGGTGACGGCGTTCTTAGTTATTTCGTTGAACTCTATCCTGCATTTGTCCTCCGTATCAAGATTTAAGAGGTTGGCTATGTGCCAGGATATCGCTTCCCCTTCCCTGTCAGGGTCGGTAGCGAGAAAGACTTTATCCGCCTTCTTGGCTTCGTCCTTCAGTTGCTTTATGAGAGGCGCTTTGCCGCGGATAGTCGTGTACTGCGGCTCGAAATCGTGCTCAATATCTATCCCAATCTTGCTCTTGGGCAGGTCCCTAAGGTGCCCGTTGGACGCCCTCACCGCATAATTCTTGCCCAGAAACTTTTCTATGGTTTTCGCTTTCGACGGCGATTCCACTATAACCAGGTGCTTTTTGGTTTTTGCTCCCGCCTTCGCGGTTGTCTTTTTCGCGGCCTTTGCCTTAGTCTTTACAGCCGCTTCAGCTTTTTCGCTAGCCATATATTCCTCCAAATAACATTATCTGCGGCGCACGGCCGCAAAACACCCTCCGGCGCGGGCTTCTATCAATTCCTTCAGCTCCATCACCGTTATGAGCATATTAATTTCCTTTATACCAAGGCCCAACCTCTGCGCGAGCTCGTCCGGCGTGAGTTCTTCGTCCAGCAGGAGCTCGTACGCCCCACGCTCTGCACCATCAAGGCCGGCCGCGATCCGCTCCTCCCGGGAGACCGTGGTTGCGGGCCCGGATGTCTTCGCGTTGTCCATGATGTCCGCTGCGCTGTTTAAAACGGGCGCTCCGTCCTTTAGAAGCTGCATGGGCAGCTTTGATATGCTGAGCCGCATATCAAAGGGCATTACGTACACGTCCTTGCCCTGCTTCTGCGCGAAATCCACCGTTATGCGCGCTCCGCTCCTCTCCCCGCCCTCGCCGATCACAACCATATCCGAAAGCCCGGCTATGATCCTGTTCCGCTGGGGAAAGTGGCTGGGTACCGGTTCCGTGCCCGGAAGGAATTCAGATACTACCGCGCCACGTTCCAGGATGCTTTGGTATATGCCCCTGTTTTCCTCGGGGTATATCACGTCCACCCCGCTGCCTAAAACGGCGATTGTCGCACCCTTCGCGTCCAGCGCGCCAATGTGGCAGGCGGCGTCAACGCCTCTCGCCATACCCGAAACTATCACCGCTCCGTTCCGCGCCAGGTCGTACGCGAGGTCCCTGGCCGCCTCGCTGCCCGCCCTCGTCGGGGTCCTCGATCCCACCATTGCGCAGTGCAATAAGGAGTCGTCGGGCAGATTTCCTCTAAAATACAGCACCGGAGGCGGATTGTCAATATCCGCTAGCCTTTTTGGGTAAGCGCCGTTAAGCCTTGTTAAGGCCTTTGCGCCCGATTTATTTATTTTTTCAAACAGCCTGTCCCAGTACTCCCTGCTCGCCG
>JAVBSU010000017.1:0-2593 GCA_031556555.1 Christensenellaceae bacterium | reverse complement strand
CGTACTTAATAGCGGGGGCGTCGTTCACGCCGTCGCCCGTCACGGCAACCGTATGCCCCTCTTTCATGAGCATCTTGACGATGCGCAGTTTTAAGGCCGGTGTGGAACGCGCTATGACGCTTATGCGGTCCACGCACTCTAAAAGTTTCGCGTCGTCCATTTCCATGACCTCCGCCGCCGTAAGCACCAGCGAATCCGGCTTTAGGACTCCCAGCTGTTCGGCGATGGCGCGCGCGGTGTTGATGTGGTCGCCTGTCAGTATTTTTAGGGCTATGCCCGCCTTGCGGCAGGTTGTCACCGCGTCCAGCACCTCCGGGCGCAGCGGGTCGGATATTGCCACGAAGCCGTCGAAATCCATATTTGTCTCTATCTCCGTATGGCACTTTTCGTCGCAGTAATTCAGTTTTTCCCGGATCACTTTGTGCGCGAACGCGATCACGCGCATCGCCTTGCCCTGCGCCGCTTCGATAAGCCGGTTTATTTCGCGCGCCTTACCGTCCGTCAGGCTGCACATAGCCATGATCTGCTCTGGGCTGCCTTTTACGTACGAGATTTCAGCGCCGTCCACCTTCGAAACCGTGGTCATATGCTTGAGCTCGGACGAGAAGGGGAAGACGTGCAGTATCTCGTGCTCACCCCGTTCATTAAGGTAGCTCTTGCCAGTTTCCTTCCGCGCGGCCGAAGCTTCATACGCCGCGAGCAGCGCGCACTCTGTTGGATTGCCGATGAACTTGCCGTCCTCGCCCAGCGAGGCTGTCGTGTTGAGGCAGATGTTGTGTGCGAGATAGGGAGATTTCAGTTCCGCCACATCGTCGTGCCATGCGCTGCCGTAGAATCCCGCTACCGTCATGCGGTTCTGCGTGAGCGTTCCGGTTTTGTCCGAACAAATGACGTTGACGCAGCCCACCGTCTCGCAGGCGATCATCTTTTTGACCAGCGCGTTCTCCTTCGCCATTTTAATGACGTTGAGCGCCAGGCTCATGGCTACTATAGTAGGAAGGCCCTCGGGCACCGCCGCCACGATGAGCACTATGCTCGTTATGAGCACTTCCCCTATGGAATCGTACTCCACCCCGCCAGGCGTAATGAAGTACACAAGCTGGATGGCAAACACCACGGCCGCTGCGATAACGCCCATAATGGTTATCGTTTTGCCGAGCTTGTCAAGTTTTTGCTGAAGCGGCGTAGGCGGCTGCTTGGCTTCCCCTAGCTCCGCCGCTATTTTGCCGATTTCAGTGTGGTCTCCCACGGCGGTTATGATTGCCGTACAGTTGCCCGTTGTTATGTAGCAGCCGCTGTATATCATGTTTTCGCGTTCGGCCAGCGGGATTTCAAGAGTGGAGAAAACAGCGTCCGCGTTTTTATCCACAGGCACGCTTTCCCCGGTGAGCGCAGACTCGTCGCTCGTGAGCTCCACAGAGGCCAGCAGGCGGCAGTCGGCGGGCGCTTTGTCCCCCGTTTCCAGCACTATCACATCGCCCACCACCAACTCTTGCTTGGGCAGCACTACGAGTTCGCCATCCCGCAGCACGCGCACGGAAAGGTTGTCCTGCATTTTATTGAGCGCTTCGAACGCGGCCTGCGAACGCCCCTCCATCACGACCGTTATGGTCACCGCCAGGCCTATCGCCGCCAGTATACCCACGCACTCGATAAAGTCCGGCTCTCCCCCGCCCGCCATTTTAGCAATGTTTACCCCGAAGGTTATGCCCGCCGCAACAAGCAGAATCAGCATCATGGGTTCTTTAAGCGCACTTAGGAAGCGGCGGGCAAGCGACGGGCCTTTGCGCTTTGTCAGGCTGTTCGCGCCATGCTCCGCGCGGCTGCGCCCGGCCGCATCGTTTGACAGCCCTTTTTGCGCGTCCACGCCGAGCGCTCCAAGCGTTTCTACAGGTGTTTTCGTATAAAAATCCAAACCATTTCCTCCCGGCTTTTTATGTTGTCCGTTAAAAAAAGACCTTTCGCCAAATGTGCGAAAAGTCTCGTTACCAATTATTGGCCGCATCACCAGGCGCGCCCGCCAGGATGTTGATGAATGCGTTATAACTACTCCCTTTTACAAGTTGGAGTATAGCAAAGCGCGGCGCGCATGTCAAGGTTTTCAGCAGCCGGTAATTTTTCTCAAATAAAGCAATCTTATTATTCTCATTTTTACATTAATATAGTATAATAGAATATAAGACCCCGTTAAAACTATAAACACTCCCTGGAGCCGCTGAATTTGATTACTACTACTAAGCCTCGGAAAGAGATAAACAGGATTGCGGAATTCAAAGACAAGGCGCTGGAAAATGTTTTTTTCGACGAATACATTGAAAAATCAAAGCGTTTAATGCTTGTTACCACAATAATTGCCGGCATCGCTTTCCTTCTTTTGGCGGTCTTCCCGCCCCTTGCCATGGGCATAGAAACCGAGCCGCCGGATCTTATCCTAAGATTGGCGGTTTTCATATTATCCATAGTTGTGGCCGTAATTTCAAGAAAATCTTATAACGCGCGGTTTGTGTCCAATTTGAATTTTATATTTATCATCATTCTGGTTGTTGCCTATCAGGCGCTGCTTGTAATAACAAACGACACCACGCTGATGGAC
>JAVBSU010000099.1:0-7531 GCA_031556555.1 Christensenellaceae bacterium | reverse complement strand
CGCATCCCCTGCCCAAAAAGCAGTGCGCGGAGTTCATAAAAAAGATCCACAACAACCTTAACAATGGCATGGGTGTCCGTGAGCTAATGGACGGGTTTTTCGCCTCGGTTTTCTCCGCCCGCGATTTCCGCCCGCTGTATTTTTTCTGCCGGCAGGCCAATATCTTTTTCACGGAGTACTGGGCCGAACGTTCGGTTTCCGGACGTACCGCCGGTATGCCGCCCCACGCGTGCATGTACACGGCGCGCGATATGGTAAACTGGTTTTACGATACTTACGAAGCCGCGCGCTCCTACCGAGAAAGCCTGCTCGCCTACTCCAAAAGCACTTTAAGCGCCATGCGGTACATCGACCGGCACTACGGCGGCTCCGAACTCACCATTTCGGAGATCGCGGACGCGGTTTTTTTGAGCCCCGGCCGGTTGAGCGTATTGTTTAAGCAAGAGACGGGCGAGACTGTTAACGAGTACATAACCAAAGTGCGTATAAGCAAGGCTTGCGGCCTTCTTAAGACAACGTCCCAAAAAATTTACGAGATAGCTGAGCAGGTCGGTTACGGGTCCGGCCAGTACTTTAGCCAGATATTTTACCAGGCGATGGGCGTAAAGCCCAACGACTACCGGCGTCAGCCCGAATGACAGCGGGCGGCAGTTTTAAGCCGCTTGCGTGTTCCGCTTCCTGAGCTTCGCCCTGCGCATAAAGTTTTTGACCGCGGCGGAGTTCGTCGACACGCTGACAACGATGATCATGAATATGCCGAGGAAAACGTTCTGCGTGGTGGCGGGCAGCCCCATTGCTATGAGGCCCGTGAAGATCATGCTTATGGAGAACTCTCCCACGAACACTCCCACCAGCATGTTGTCGAACACGCTCAAAAGCTGCAGTCCTATCAAAACCCCCATTATCGGTTTAAACGCCATGTTTATGGTGTGCATGTTGAGCTGTACTGTCGTGGCCCCGGCGTAGCATATCTGCAGTATCGCGGCCAGCCCGAAGAAAAATCCCGACACTGTGAACGAAAGCATCTTTACGCGGTCCGTCTTAACGCCCATGCTCTTCGCGACAAGCTCGTCGTTTCCGAGCGCCTTTAAGTGGCTCGCGAATTTTGTCCTGTAATAGATAAGGTAGAATATTACGGAAGCGATTACCGCTATAATGTAGCTGGCGATACCGTTGCCCACCCGGCCCACATCCAGCGATACCTTCATTACGAGGTCGTTGCCCACCAGTATGCGCGATATCACTTCGATTATCAGCACCATCCCGAGCGACACGACCATCGAGGGTATCTTGCTTACGCGGTAAACGATACCTATCAGCGTTCCCGACATGAGGCCGCTCAATATGCACCCTATGACCAGCCCGGCCGGGCCCCAAACCTGCGCAAGGTAGCCGCCCAGCACTCCCGCCAGCACTATCTGGCAGCCCGCGCTCAGGTCGAACATGCCCGCCGTCAGGCAGAGCGACATGCCGTAGCCTATAATGAGCGGTATGAGCGACTGGTTTAAGATCACAGGCAGGCTGTTGAGCCCAAAGCCGCCGGCCAGGCTGGAAAACACCACGAACAATATGAGCGGTATGGCCACGACGGCGATGATTTTCTTAAGAACTTTCATTTGAGCAACCTCTTTCGCAAAAAGTTCAATCTGTTGATGAAGATCCCTCCTGCGGGCGGAGTGTTGTTCCGTCCGCAGGAGGGCGAGTGTGCTTGTAGATTGTTTACCTGTCGCCGTGCCTGGCGCGAAGGTCGTCTATTCCGTAGTTCTCGCCGAGAGCTATGTAATCTTCCACGGTTATGGCGGGATTTGCCGCCTTGTTCAGGAGAGAATCCACCTCGTCGGGGAAGAACAGCGGCATGTCGCCCTGTACGTATTTATAGTAGTCCTGCGCGTCTTCCACCGTCATGGCGGACATCGTGGATATCTTTATGGACATTTTCTCTTCGCTTATGGGCGTGCCCTGCACCGCGTTGTATACTATTCCGGCGCAGATCGTGGGGTCATAGGAGATGTGGCCGCCGTTGAAGCCCAGCACAATGCCCTCTTCCAGCGCTTCGGTCATGCCCGTGGTGAAGTCGCCGTAGAACAGCAGCACTTTGCCTATGGAGCCGGTTTCCCTTATGCCCTGGCAGGCCGCTTCCAGCGCCGATATCTGTGACGCGACAACGCACACCGCGTCGAGGTCGGGATAAGAGGCCACAAAGCTTTCCACCGCCTTCGTCACTTCGTCCGTCTGCGAGAGAGCGCGGGCTTCGGCAACTATCTCTATGCCGTATTCGTCACAGGCCTGCTTGAAGCCTATCTCGCGGTTGTCGCCCGTCGTGTCGCCCTTTGCGGTGCTTATGATCGCCACTTTTTTAGCGCCCGACTCACCGGCCATCTGGCCGTTTTTGTATCCGGCTTCCACTTCGTCTTCGTACGTGTTGCCCACGTACGTCTCCGAATCAAGCACCATGTTCCTTATGCCTTCGTCGTTTATCGAACGGAGGAAGATGCCCCACGGCACGCCGGCCTCGTCGCACATCTGCGCCACCTTGGGCAGCGCCGCGTCGGACGGAGGGATGACCATTATGCCGTCGCAGCCCGCCGTTATAAGCTTTTCCGTGCCCGATATCATGCTCTCGGGCGTGAAGTCAAAGTCTTCCCACTGGGCCGTTCCGCCCATGGATTCGATCACGTTGTTTACGTTGTCATAGATATACTTGGACGTGCCTTCCGACAGCACCACGCCTATCTTGTAAGATTGCCCTTCCTCACCAGCGGCCGCGAAGCCCGCGAACAGGGTCATGGACAGCGCCACGACCAGGATCAATGCCACTACGCCTCTTTTCATAATACATTCCTCCTAAGTTTTTGTTGGTATTGCTAACCCGGCCCTCAGGCCGAAACTGCTTCACTTTATTACCGGTATATTCTTGCGGTCGAAGGTCAGCGCCACCGCCAAAAGGAACACTATGCCCCTCGCCAGCTGCTGGAGTTCGCCGCCTATGCCGCACATCGTCATGCCGTTCGACAGAAACGTCATGGTCAGGCCGCCTATCACGGCGCTCCTGAACTTGGAGTTTGTGCCGCCCGTCAGCGGCATTCCTCCGAGCAGAAGCGCGCTAAGCGCGTCCATTTCAAAGCCCGCGCCCGTCATGCTGGACGCGCTGCCCGTGCGTACGATGTTGAAGTACGCGAGGAACCCGACCACGCCGCCCGCGATCATAAAGCCTATTATCTTGGTGCGCGCAACGTTGATGCCCGACTGTTCGGCCGCTTCCTTCGCTCCCACGGCCTTAACCCACTTGCCCGTTTTCGTATAAGAGAACACTACGAAGCCTATGACGGCGACCACGACAAGGACAATCGATTTTGTGGTGATATTGTCCCAGGTCAGCATCTCATACGGCACGCCCAGCGAGCCGGAATCGAGTATCACTATGATCATGCCTGTAAGTATAAGGTTGACTGACAGCGTGGCGATGAACGAATTAACGTGCAGCTTCGCGTGGATGGCGCCGTTTAAAAGCCCTATGAGCGTGCCGGACAGCACGCCCACCGGCAGCGCCAGCCACGGGTTTATGAGCGACACCGTTACAGCCAGCGCGCAGGAGATCCCCAGGTTGCCGCCCATGGAAAAGTCAAGGTTGCCCTGCGCGATTACAAAGGCGAGGCCGATCGCGCCTATTATGGTGAAAAAGCCTTCGTTCAATATCGCCTTCATGTTGCGCTCGGTCAAAACCTTGCCCTCGCTGGCGATCTGGAATATTATTATCACTGCGGCCAGCGCAATAAAAGGTATAAGGGTCTGCCTTTGCGCGCGCCATAATTCCTTTATGTCAAACTTGCTCTTTTCGCTGTTTTTTTCCGCTGTAATGGCTTTCATCGGCTTTCCCCCTAGATCATATGATGGATGAGTTCATTCTCGGACAGCGCTTCGCTGCGCGCAAACTCGCCAGACACGCTGCCTTTTTTCATTATGACGATGCGGTCGCACATGCCGATGAGCTCGGGCAACTCTTCCGATATCATCAATATGGCGCAGCCCTTTTGCTTAAGCTCCATCATGAGTTCGTAAATCGCCTGCTTCACTCCTATGTCTATCCCGCGCGTCGGGCAGTCCAGTATGAACGTTTCGGCCTCAAAGCCCAGCCACTTCGCCAGCGCCACCTTTTGCTTGTTCCCGCCGGAAAGGTACATAACGTATTGGTCGATGTTGTTCATCTTAACGCTCAGCACTTCCGCCCACTTCCTGGCGAAGCTCCGCTCGCTCCTCCCTGTTATGAGCCCTCCCTTTTTAAGCTTTGAAAGCGACGGGAGGCAGATATTGTCCTTGATGCTGGACGCCGTCATGAGCGACTCCCTGTCCCTGTTTTTTGAAATATACCCTATCCGGCACTTCATTGCGCCGCCCGCGCTTAGTATCTCTTCCCGGCCGCGGTAAACCACGTGCCCAAGGTCGGGCGGCTTTAAGCCGAAAGCTATTTTGCCGAGGGCGTGCATGCCGCAATCCGTAAGCCCGCCTATCCCCAGTATCTCGCCTTCGTGCACTTCCAGCGAAACGCCGCTTACGCCGTGCCCCGTTACATTTTCCAGCCGCAGGAGCACCTCGTCCTTCCATGTAGAATCGTAGTCCGCGCGGTAGAAATGCCCCTCCACTTCGCGCCCCACCATCAACGTTTTTATCCTGCTTTCGGAAAAGCCTTCCTTTGCGAGCGTTTCAACGTATACACCGTCGCGGAGCACGGCTACTTTGTCGCATATCTCCATCACTTCCTCAATGTCGTGGGAAATGAATATCACGGACTTGCCCTGCTCCCTTATGCGATTGATCAGTTTATAAAGTATATCGCGTCCGTTTTTGCTCAGCGCCGTCGTGGTCTCATCAACTATGAGGATATCCGGCCGCGCGTACATGGCCCTCGCTATTTCTATAAGCTTGCGGTCCTCAAAGCTTAGCGAGGCGGTGTACGCCCTTTCGTCTATATGCCCCGCGCCGGTCTCGCCAAGTATTTCTTTCGCGGCGGCGTACATTTTCTTAAGGTCGATTATGCCTTTCTTCGTGAACAGCGTTTCTTTTCCGATAAAAATGTTGGCGGCGACCGTTACGCTGGAAAAAGTGCCCTGCTCCTGGACTATCATGCACACCTTTTTCGTGCTCGCCTCAATCGCGCTTTGCGGGCGGTATTCTTCTCCCCAAAGCGCCATCGTTCCGCCGTCCGCCTGCTGCGCGCCCGCTATTATGGACGCGAGAGTGGACTTGCCCGAACCGTTCTCGCCGATAAGGCCGTGGATGACCCCGGCCTCCAGCGTAAACGATACATGGTTCAGCGCCACTGTAGGCCCGAATTCCTTTACTATTTCATTTGTCTGAAGCAATATCTGTTTTTCCATACGGTCTCCTTAAAAACGAATACGGCCCGGTTGCTTTTATATAAAAAATATTCTTGAACGTTGTAGTATCGGGTTTTCTAATCAGGTTAGGCTCATTCTAAATAAAAAAGCGTGCGAATGAAATAAGAGAAAACGTCTATTTCGTTAGAAATCCTTATGTTTTTGCAAATATTGTGTTTAATCCGCGTCTGTAGTATCATATGTAACAGGCAGGTTTTATTACTTCTCAAAACGGTTTCCCCACAATGAAAAAATTTTTCCGCTCGCTGCGCAAATCCATCATATCCAAAAAAATCGTACAGAGGATACTCCTTTCGGGCGTGGCGTGTTTTTTGATCGTGCTTTTTTTCTCCTGCCTCGTCATACTCCCGCTGCTTAAAGGCCAGGCGCTCGGCCAGGCCGCGGCGGCCACCACAAGGCTAGCCGGGCATTTTAGCAATGCGCAGTCAGATATCGAACAGTCCGCCGACTTCATCGCGGGCAACCTTGAGTTCAACGAGGTGCTGGACGAGTATCTCAAAAACCCTGTGGAACAGACGCAAAACAGGCTCAGCCTGCACCTTGAATCGCTCATATACGCCAATTCCAACATATTTTACGCCGCGCTCGAGACCGGCGGCTACCCCGTGATAACTTCGGCGTTCCATTCCCTTCGGGCGAACACCGGCCTTTTCGACGAGCCGCAGTACGAGCAGCTTACCCAGTCTTCATTCGGGACTTACTATTCGCCCATTTACCGGACGTACGAGCCTTCCGCCAGCGAAAACAAGCTCATGCAGTACCAGGTATGCTCCCTGTCTAAAAATTATTACATAGGTACGAAGAAATACACTCTGACCGTGTTTTACAACATGGATTCCGTTCTTCGGGAAGCGCGGTCATCCTATCCTCCCTTTTTGGATGATTACGGCGTTATTTCCAATTCCGGCGCGTACATATACCCTTCCGGCGGCAGCGGCATGTTTAGCGCAATTTCCGGCGGCATTCTAACCGCCCTGCAAACCCATGAGCTTGAGACGGTGCCGGGCGGGTATTATTTTTCCGCCCCCACAGACAACTACTCTTGGCAGGCCATCGCCTTTGTTTCCGGTTCCACCCTCAACGCCAGCTTTTTCAGCATCTTCCTTATTATCGCGGCGTTCTTCCTTTTGAGCTCCTTCACTACCGTGTTTTTCATAATGCCCTACCTGCTTAAAAGGATGAAGCCCCTAAAAGAGCTGTCCAACACCATGGCCGCCTACTCAATCGGCGGCAATCCCGTCTATTCCACCGTTCACACCGACGACGAGATCAACGAGATGAGCCGCATTTTCAATTCCATGGTCAAAAGCAATGACGAATACGTGCACGAACTCATACAAAACGAAAAAGTGCGGCAGCAAATGGAGTACAGCCTCCTTATAAGCCAGATAGACCCACACTTTATATACAACACCATGAACATAATAACGGCGCTCGCGCGCCAGAAAAAATACAGGGAAGTGGTCGCCGTCAACCAAGCGCTGGAAAAAATGCTGCGTGACCGGCTCAGGGTCCACAATATCGAAATTTACGACACCGTGGCGCATGAGCTCGATATCATAAAGCAGTATATTCTTATTATGAAGTACCGTTACGGCAGCTCGGTGGACGTAGTGTACGAGGTGAGCCCCGCCGTAATGCGGGAGAACATACCCAAGAACCTTATACAGCCGCTTGTGGAAAATGCCTTCTACCACGGCCTGACAAATGAAGACGGCATAGTTGCCGGCGTTATCACCATCTCTGTTTTAAACAGGGAGGACGCGCTTGCGATAGAAGTTGCGGACAACGGGGCGGGCATTTCGCCCGAAAAGCTGCAACAGTTACGAAGCCTCGTGTTTTCGCACGATCAGGAGAGGGGCCGGCATATCGGCCTCGAGAATGTTATAAGCCGGATCAACTACCTCTACCGGACAGAGGAATGCATACAGTTTGAAAGCGTTTCAGGCAAGGGCACGTTGGTGCGGTTGCTGCTGAAGCGCGGCAATGCTGACGGAGAGCCTTCGCCCCAATCGTTTGATTGAAACTGTTCAATAAGCGACAGCATTTGTGCTTGGCATGAATGTGTTTTGAAAAATATCGATCATAACAGATCATTATCTGGTTGCAAATGATAAAAGTTTAATATTTTATAA
>JAVBSU010000137.1:0-7492 GCA_031556555.1 Christensenellaceae bacterium | reverse complement strand
GGCATGTCGCGCGATACTCTAAGGTGTTGCCACGACTCATGAGCCCGCGTCCTTTTACTATACTTGCCTCAGCCTGTTAGAACGGGCAACCGCCCGTTCGCTTGCTGTGTTATCCTACTGAAGCCGCGTTTATTTCAGGGTAATGCTCTTTAAAGTAAGCGGATGCCGAGCCGTCAAGGTTGTGCAGCATCACGAATTCGTAAAGGTTGTTCGATACTTTTGCCGGGTCGGATCCTGCCTGTAGCATTGTTGGGTACCACACGTAATTTTCCACGAGCGCAACCGGGTCAGCCCCGTAGGTAAGGTAAAACTCCGTCGCGAAGCTCTCGGGCATATCGTCCGTAATTTTCGATATGAATAGGTATGTAAAATCGGTAAATCCCGCATCAGGCGTATCTACCGCCTTGAAGAAGTACCAGTCTTTATAGTAGTTGCCGTCGTCGTATGGGGCGTACTCCATATCGTAAACCGCCGTGCCCGTCATGGTCAGGCTGTCGTCCGATGAGCTCACGGGCTGGTATTCGTCGTAGACTATCAGCCTGTTCCCGTCGATCTCAACCGCGGGCATAATGCTGTAATACATGTAACCGAGTTCCGCCGCTATCGTATCCTTTGGGATGTCCAGCGTTACGGACGCGTCATCTATTGACGCCGATACAACCGGATCCGTGATGTAGCCGAGTATGTTCGACCATTTTCCACTCCAATTACTCAGCGGAGCCGGGCCGCTGCTCATCTCCGCCGGGACAGGCTCCTTTGTCAGCGTGGGCGAGGGCGATCCGCCGGTGTTGATGGTCGGCGCGGGCGTCGCGCCTGACTGAACTGCCGTGGCGCTGCCGCCTGCCGGCGTAGGGGTAACGTCTGTTACCGTGGTGGGCGCAGGCGTGTTATCGCCTGTGTTTATTGTTGGGGCAGGGGTCGGGCTGACGTTTATTGTGGGCGCGGCATTCTCCTCGAAAACCGTAGCGTAACCCGGCAAAGCCAGCGCCGCCGCCAAGGACAGAACTAACAAAATTATAAGCAATCGTTTCTTCATATTTTTACTCCCGGTCTTACAGCATTAATTAGAACAGATAAAAACAACTTGTTCCTATTATATCAACATTATATCGATATTTCAAAATAATTATTAAGTATTATTAAGTTATTAAGCAAAAATTGCGGAGTTTTAAATAAAATATCCCATTTTAATTAATAATCCGGCCAATGCTTAGCCTTGTTCCGCAACTTTCTGCCTGTAAGATTCCGACTCCCAGTTGAGTATGAAATCTACCAGATCCTGGGTCATGTGCAGGTAGCCGCCAAAACTCTCAGCCAAAACCGCCACGCTCACCGCGTCCAGGAAGAGCAGGCGCGCGTTCTTGACGTCGGTCTCCACCGCCCCAACAACAAAAGCTCCGGCTTTCTCCATGCATATGATCTTGGGCAGGTAGCCGTTGTCCCTCACAAAGAGCTCAAAAACCTGGCTGAGTTCGTCCGCGTTCTCGGCGTACAGGAACTTCGCCTTGCAGTAAACTATGTGGTCCGGCGTGAAAGCGCCCCGTATTGGCGCGAAAGAAGCGGGATTTTTCACCATGTCCAGCACTTCTTTGTTAACGGCAAAGTCAACGAGCACGTTAGTTGAGTAAAGCCCCTGTATTTTGGATTTAAGCTCATTTACAGCGTCAACATCGTAGGGGACCTCCGAGAGGTCGGGCCATCTAACCACCCTTTCACTGAGCTTGTCCATGATGCACTTCATCATTAGGTCGATCTCCTCAACCGTGTCCGCGGCAACGAAAACGCCGTGGTTTTGCAGCAGGAGTATCTTGGGTACAGCGCCGGTGGCTTCCTCATACTTTGCCATTTCGGTGGCGCAGCGCTTGCACAGTTCGTAGCCCGGGCGGCAGATGCCCACCCATAGAAAATCCGTACCGAACATTTCACGCGCTTCCCGGGCGCCGTTCTTCGCGCACAAAAGGCCGCTCACAAGCGTTGGATGGAGGTGCAGCACGTAAGTGTATGGGAAGAGGTTGTGCAGCGGGGTCTCAACGCTGGGCCGCGTGTTGCCGCTGGCGTTTACGCGCGCGTCCATAAGGTCGGCCAGCGCGGCAGCCTCCCTTTTCGAATCGCCCGCGGGATAAGTCTTCTCCAGCATGGCCGAAAGCTTTTTCCTGTCCATGGCGACAAAACCGCCCTCTTTTATCTCCGCCAGGCTCACGCCCGAACCCTTTACGTACAGAACGCCGCCTTCCTTATATGAAGTATTGCCTCCGCCCGCCAGCACGTAGCCTTCCATATTCCCGTATCTGTTGGACATTTCCACAAGTTTTTCCAGCATTTACTAATCCTCCGTGTTTAGTGCGCCTCAAAGGACGCCATTTTCACTATCCATATGGGTCTTTCTCGCTATATCCTGGGCGAACTTGAAATTGCCCTTGCCCAGGCTCTTCACAGTGTAAAGGGCCATGTCCGCGCTCTCGTAGAGTTCGCCGGCCGTGGTGCCGTCTATGGGGCAGATGGCTATGCCCATGCTCATGGACAGGTGCCCTTCGCTGCTTTCTTCAACTTTAAGCTGTTCGACAGCCTCCTTGAGCTCGTTGGCCTTGCTCTTTATCCTGTCGAGGTTGCCCACGCTGTTAAGGAATATCGCGAACTCGTCGCCGCCCACGCGCGCCACGACGTCCGAGCCGCGCACAAGGTGTTTCAGCGTGTTCGCGAACTTAATTAGTACTTCGTCCCCCGTCACATGACCGTAAGTATCGTTTATTGTCTTGAAGTTGTCAAGGTCTATCATCATGAACGCGTGCCACTGCGTTTTGTCCATGTCGCCGCTCAGTATGCTGTTGACCCTTAAGTAAAACGCCTCCCTGTTGAAAAGGCCGGTTAGCCCGTCTTTCTCCGCCTTCTGGTTCGCCACATCCAGGTTTTGGATGTATTCGTTTATCTTCATCTCCATAGAACGCAGCGAGCGCGCCAGGCTTCCAAGCTCGTCCAGAGATATATAATCGTTGTCAAGGCTTGCCGAGAATGATGATTCGCCACCCCCGAGCGTGTCCTGGACAAGGTACGCGTCCGCCGCCTTAGCTATCTTGTTTATAGGCTTTACTATAACTTTGCGTATATAATAAAGGTAGAGCAGGGAAAAACCAAACGTGAGTATTGCCGTCAGCACGACAAGTGATACCAGGAACTGCTGCTTTTCGTGCATTATACTGTCCATGGAGAGATCCGCCCCCACATAGGCCACAAAATTCCCGCTGCTGTCGTAAATCTGTTTGTATTCCGTCATTATCCATCCGAATTCTTCATCGCTTATAAGCGGTTCGATATCCGCCCCCTCCATAAATAACGGGACGTACTCCTCAAATTCGGAATACCATGGGTCGACGTAGCCCAGCGCAAAATGCCCTTCTTTGGTATCATCCGTGTCAAATAGGTATAGCTGCCCCGCCTCTGTAGGTTTAAACACGAAGATGTACATCATCCGGTCGTCCACCATAAGCTTGTGCAGCATGACGTCTATTTCATAGTACTCTTCGTCCGGCTCAAGCGTCTCCTCGTAGCGCTTCACAGCGTCGCCGTCTATGAATTCCGAGGCTATGCTTAAAATATCGTTGCCCACCGCTTCAACTTCCCTGTCCGCGCCCGTGCTGTAAGCGGTATAGCCCATAATAATCGTGGCTCCCCCAAGTACCACTGCAAAAATAACAATCAACAGCGTAGATTTTTGCCCTAATGACATGCCACGTTTTTTTTTCATTTACGACACCTCATACCCTCTGAGCGCCTGTATAAATATTCAACCTCCCAAGCCTTTAAACAGTCCGTTATATAGCATATCGCCATAGTGGCGTAAAAATTAACGCCGTTACTTACATACTGATTAGCTCAGCACCCGTTTGGCGAATTTGACAGTCCCCCAAACCGGGCGTTCAACGACCGAAGCGAGGCTGGTGGACGCGTCTATCATGATTCCCGCGCCCGCATAAATACCCACATGCCCGTCGTAGCAAAGTATGTCCCCAGCCTGTGCGTCCGCCGTATTAACGGTTCTGTAGGAGGATTGGGCCCAGCCGTAAGAAGTCATGTAGGCTATGCCGTACCCCGACTTATTGAGCGCATAGTATATAAGCCCTGAACAGTCGAACACGCTTGGCCCCTTGCCCCCGAGCACATAAGTCTTTCCCTCTTGTTCCCTCGCCGCCTTGAGGAAGGCCTGTATCTTCGCCGATACCTTGGCGTTGGCCGAAACGGGCTGCGTTGCGCCGCTGCCGTAATCCCCGCCGTAAGGCGATACTTTGTAGTAGTATGTTTCGCCCTGGCCCGCGTATTTGTCTATGTACTCCGTGCGCTCCCCGTACACCGTTGCGCTTAGCTTGTACTTGAGCGGCTTTGGAGCGTTGCTGTAATTGTAGTACTCCTGCTTGGCGCGGTAGATCATGAACTTGTCCGCGCCCAGCAGCGGATCCCAGCTAAGCCGCACCCTGCCCGCCTCAACGCTCTCCGCTTTTAAGTTAGCGAGCTTATCTACAGTAGCCGTTACCGCGGCCGGCTCTGTGAAGGGCCCCTTGCCGGTATCGCTGTATGCAACCGCCTTGTAGTAGTAAGTTTTCCCGCAGGTGAGGCCGTCGTCCCTTACGGACGCCGCGCTCTTGAGCTTTGAGATGAGGCTGTAGCCGCCGCTGACTTTCTCCGACCGGTAGATAAGGTACTTGGTCGCGCCCTCCACAGGATCCAAATATATGCGGGCGGACGCCGCTCCAAGTTTTACCACACTAAACCCGTTTATCGCGAGCGCTTCCGCAGCCTGGGGCACGGGTTCCGGCGGTTTCAGGCTTTCGGGTTCCGGCGGCTCATACGTTTCATCCGCCTCTGCTACCTCTACCTCGCCGCCCGTTTCGGGCATTATTACCGCATTCTCTTCCGCCACCACAAAGCCAACCGGCTCTTCCGCGAACGCCACAGTATGCATAAGCGCAAACGATAATGCAAACGCTAAAAATATGAATACACTCCTGATTCTCATGGACGACCTCACAATTTCTTTTAGTGTACTCTTATTTTATAACTTTTACGACTAATTGTAAACACTTATTTAACAATATAGAAATAATTTTGTAACATTTTTACTGCTTGCCGCCAGCCGTCGCGAACGCGCTCTCTTCCATAAGGTGCGAGTGCAACTTTTTATACATTCCAAACTTTTCGGCATAAAAACCCGCGTGCCTCATGTCCGGCTCGACCGTGCCGTCTATGTGGGACATATTATGAGCGGCTTCCTCCACGCTCGAATACGCTCCCAACGCCGCCGCGCACACTACGGCGCAGCCGAGCGCGCCCGCCTCTCCCACGCTTATGGTGTGCACAGGCATTTGCAGTATGTCCGCCTTAACCTTGAGCCAAGGGGCGCTTTTGCTGCCTCCACCCACGCACACGAGCTCGTTTATTTCCACGCCTATCCCGCGCAGTATGCTTATGTTTAAGAGCTGGTCCATCACAAGCCCCTCAAGCGTTGCCCTGTACATATCGTATTTGGTGGTGCCGAGGTCCATTCCCGTGTACGCCAGCCGGGCCGCGTGGTCAAAGTAGGGCGTGCCGCTGCCCATCAGGTAGGGCTGCGCCATTATTCTCGTGGGCTTATCCGGGAAATTCTTTTCAAAAAGCCCGTAGGGCGGCTTGTCCGCGTCCGTGAAGGCGCTGAAAAACCACTGCACCAAAAGTCCCGACGAAGGATTGTACGCCATCGTGCAGTACTTTCCACCCTTCCATATGGGCTCGGAAGGTATGCCGTTCTTTACAATCGTTTCCGCCGTCATCATGCCGTCCATTATGGGGGTTATGCACTCTGTGGTACCCATGGAATTCACGACGCTCCCGTCCCGAAGTCCCGCTCCTATGGCGTTTATAGGCTGGTCGTGACCTCCCGCCACAACTTTTGTGTCCGCGTTCACCCCTAATTCGGCGCTGAGCTCCGGACGTAGAGCGCCCAGCACGGTTCCCGTGGGTACGGGTTTTGAGTAGTGGTTTATGTCGAGGCCGAACTTTTCTATGAGTGCCGGGCTCCATTCGCAGTTTGCCACATCAAAAAACATGGTGCGGCAGGCCACAGAATAATCCACCGCCGCGCAGCCGCAAAGCATGTAGTTAATAAAATCCTCTATCAGCAATATCCGTTTGGTCCGCTCGTAAATTTCCGGCCGCTGTTCCTTTAAGTAAAGGAGCTTTGAAAGGCTGTAGGTAGGGGAAAGCGGCAGGCCGCATATACCGGCGATCTCCATAGCCGTGACCTTTTTTTCCGCCTCGAAGTACTCGTCCTCGCCCCAGCGGTCGGTATAGAGCATCGGGTCGCAGAGTATCCCGTCGTTTGCGTCCATTGCCACAAAGGCTTCGCCAAACGAATCGCAGCACACGGCGCTGAGATTCCCCCCGGACTTTTTCACGGCTTCCGCAAGCGCCTGCTTAGTCTTCTCCCATAATTCCATGCCCCGGAGTATCCTCGTCCCGTCCTCCTGTATGGCGATATCGTAAGCGCGGTAAGTTGCGTGGCGCCGCGCGCCCTTCTCGTCAAAAACTATGGCTTTTACGCCGGTCGTCCCCACATCCAAACCACAAAAATTCATCGTATGCCCCCATTTATTTCAAGTTATACCGGATTTATCATGATTATACCACACCCCGCTCCGGCTTAACAATATAAATAAAAAGGGGCCGCTCGGGCCCCTTCATCGCTACGCTCAGTCTTCGTAATCTCTCCTGTAGCTGTTCCTGTTCTGCTTGCGCGATTTCCGGCAGTTAGGGCACCTTACAGGGTCGTTCTCAAAACCCTTTTCCTTGAAAAAATCCTGTTCGCCTTCCGTAAAGACGAATTCCTCTCCGCAATCCTTACACAGCAAGGTCTTGTCTGGCATTTTTTACTTCCTCCTAAAAAAATACTTACGGGAAAAGAGCCTGTTTGAAAAATTTCCCCCAAATATTACTTTCAGGAGTTAAGTTTTAATCACTGGTTCTTTTTCTCGACTAGATATTAACATAATCAACTAATTTATACAAGTTGTTTTGTAAAAATTTCTTTACTAATTTTTATTGGCGAAAGACCGCTCCGCAGCGTGCTAAAATTTGTATGATTATATTGCCCGGCATGCCGGCGGGGGCTTCCCCGCAAAAATTTTTATGGTTTGCTAAAAACGCTGCTTTTGTTTATACTGATGATATATTGGATTTATCTTTAAAACGAATATGGAGGAGCCTTAAATGCTTGACACAAAAGAAACAGTCAGAAGAGCCAGAGAAAAGGAAGTCGTTATCCCTGCGTTCAACATACCCTACCTGCCTATGATGGAACCCGTCGTAAGAGCTGTGGTGGATGAAAACTCCCTTGCCATGGTGCAGGTGGCGCGCGTGGAATGGGAAAAGTTCAGCGCGGGCAGCATTGAGGACGTGGCGAAAGAGTATGTGAAGTACGCGAATGAGAAACATACCATGCTGCACCTAGACCACGTTCCCGTAATAG
>JAVBSU010000210.1:0-10238 GCA_031556555.1 Christensenellaceae bacterium | reverse complement strand
TGCATTAAGCGGTTTTGCCCCAATTAATGATTTGGATTGTTCGCCGGTTTATGTTATTATTATCTTTAAAGCGTGGGTCTACGGAGGACATGACACAATGACGGGATATGTGTGTAAATATGCGCCTGTTGAAGTTTTGGCCGGTTTCTCGGTCGAAGCTAAAATGGTACAGCCCTACAGCGGGACTATAGACGAAAGCGGCGGCTACATGGAGGCATACCTTTGCCCTTACTCCAAAGCTGTTCTGGCCGCTGTGCTTGAAGGCGCTTATAATGAAATAATAATAACCGACTGCTGCGAGGGGTTCAAAAATCTTGCCGATGCCATCGAGCGCAAAACGAATATAAAGGTTTTCCGGCTGAGCCTTCCTTCGGGAGACGACGCCCCGGCGCTTTACGCCACTGAGATAAAGCGCTTTATACAATCTTACGTTGTGGCGCACAACCTGGGCTTCGACATGGAAAAATTCGTGGAGAAACTAAAGGTGGCAGAACGAAAGCCCGGTTACCCGCACGTAGCGCTCATGGGCGCGTCCACCCCCGAATGGTTCGCCGCGGCGTTTTCCAAGATGAGCGAGCTTCCGCTCATAAACTATAGCTGCGTGCAGCCAAAGAGGTATTTTGACAACGTGGACGGGCGCGGGAGCGTGGCAGTGCTCGACTGGTACGCGGAGCAGCTTGTTAACGAGCTCCCCAGCCCTCTCCTCAGCCGCGAAGATATGCGGGCCAAGCTGATCGGCGGACGGGATATAGTGGGCATAGTGTACAACGAACCCAGCGGCTGCGGCATTTACAATTCGGAATACATCGACATGGTGGACGAAGTCCCCCTCTTAAGGATGGACATGGGCTTCGGCGAACCGTTCGGCAGGCCCGCCATATCAAAGCTCCACAGCTTTCTAAAAGATAACGGCTGGCTCATGCCATGGCCCGAAAAGCCCGCGGCGGCGGCGCGCGCGGAAAGCGGCGTTAAGAGAGCGCCTTCGGAAGGGGCAAAAAGCGCCCCCGTTCCGGCAAAGCCGGCCGAAGCGCCCGCAAAACCCGTTCCGGCTCCAAAGCCCGCGCCGCCCCGGCAAAAGCCTGCCGTTGAGATGGAAGGCGATTTCTACGTGGGGATAGACAGCGGCCGCGTGGCTACAAAAGTTCTTATACTGGACAGCGGCAAGAAAATTGTGGCTTCCGGGGCTGTGATAACCGGCAGCAAAACCCGGCAGGGCGCGCTCATGGCGATGGGCGCGCTGCTGACACAGAAAAAAATATCCCGCAAAAGCGTCAGGCAAATAGTGGCGACGGGCCACGGCCGCAACGCCATAACCGACGCCGGCAAGGATATAAATGAAATAGACTGCCACGCGAAAGGCGCTCTCTTCCTTTTCCCGGGCGCTTCCACCATAATAGACATAGGCGGCCAGGACTGCAAGGTCATAGAGGTTGATCATGACGGCAATGTCGTTGACTTTTCCATGAACGACAAATGCGCAGCCGGAACAGGCATGTTTTTGGATATGATGGCGAAAAAGCTGGGCATAGGCATCGACGCCTTCTCCGTCCACGCGGACGATTACGGCAAAGACCTGATAATTTCCGGCAACTGCGCGGTTTTCGCGGGCGCTGAGGTTGACAGTTTTTTGGCGGAAGGCCAGTCCAAAAGGGATATAATACACGCGGTAAACGGCTCCATCGCCAACAGGATAACGGGCATCATAGCGAGTTACGGCTGCATGCCAGCGTTCGTATTGACCGGCGGCGTCGCAAAAGACAAGGGGTTGGTGGAAGAACTCTCCCTTCGAGTGGGCGAGCCCATGTTTGTGCCGGACGACCCGTCTATGGCCGGAGCGTTGGGCGCGGCGCTGTTCGCGCTGGAGGATTTTTCCTGATAAAAAGCCCATTCCTATGGGGTTGTTTAAAAACAATTCAAAATATTGTTAAAAAAGTTTTAAAAAATAGTGACAAAAAGTTCATGAATGTGTATAATAATAATGCTATTATAATGGAGATACTTTAACACAAGAATTTGGCATCGTTTGCCACACAGGGAAGGAAGGTCCTAGCTATGAATAAGTACAAAAAAATGATTAGTGTCATAGTCGCCGCCGCACTGTGCCTAATACTGCTGACGGGCTGCGGAAACGGCCCGAATCAGATTCCTGATCCGACCCCCACGCCCGCGCCTATACAAACCACGCAGACAACGCCCATCCCCACGGCGACGCCTGCGCCCCAGCCCACGCCAATTTATTTCTCGCCCTCGCCTGTCCCCACGCCCACGGCAACGGCAACAGCCTCGTCTTCTTCCGGTACGGACGAAGACTCTGAAGCGAGCGCCAGCTCTTCCGGCGACCCCAACATACTTAAGTTGGAATCCGAAGGCGAAAAAGTCGAGAAGGTGCAGCAGCGCTTAAAGGATCTCGGCTACTTTGACGAAGACATAACCGGTTACTTCGGCACGGTTACCGAATCTGCGGTAAAGAAATTCCAGCAGCGCAACGACCTGACTGACGACGGTATAGTCGGGAGCGGCACGCTAAAGGCGCTCAACTCGGACGACGCCAAAAAAGCAGGCTGATAATCCGGGCAAAGAATAATAGTTTGTGCTAAAAAATGGTGCGTACGCATCAAAGTTAGTATGTAAAAAATTACGGGATGGCCGTTAGCGCGGCCGTCCTTTTGTTTATCAAAAGACTACCAGGGGTCAACACGAGGGGGTGACAAGCCATGAAAATTGCCATAGTGACAGGCGCGTCTTCCGGGATGGGCGCGGAGTTTGTAAAGCAGATAGACAAGCTTTCACTTGTGGACGAGATATGGGCGGTAGCGCGCCGGCTGGACCGGTTAAACGCCCTTGAAACCAAGACAAAGCTACGGCCCTTCGCCTGCGACCTTACTGTTCCCGCCGAAGTGGATGCTGTCGTAGCCGCGCTTACGGCAGAATCGCCCAAAGTTTTTATGCTTGTTAATTGCGCGGGTTACGCCAAATTCGGTTCCTACGCGGACATCAGCGCGGAGAGCGAGCTTTCCATGATAGAACTGGACGTAAAGGCCGTAGTCCGCATGAGCCGGATTGCCATACCCTACATGGAGGAGCCCGCGCACATAATCAACATAGCTTCCACCGCCGCCTTCCAGCCGCTGCCCTACATGAACGTTTACGCGGCCTCAAAATCTTTTGTTCTAAGCTACTCCCGGGCGCTCGGCTACGAACTCCAGAAAAGCGGCATCGGCGTTACGGCCGTGTGCCCCGGCTGGACGAAGACCGAATTCTTCGGCGTCGCCGAAAAGGATGCCGGCAAGGGCGCTGTCGCCAAATTTCCTTTTATGTCAACACCCGGGCACGTTGTTCATAAAGCGCTGAAAGACGCATTAGCAGGCAGGGAGCTCTCAGTTTGCGGTATTTTCAACCAGCTTCAATTGTTTTTCACCAAAATAATGCCCGCCAGCCTTGTTATGCGCGTGTGGGACATGATAAGGAAATGATTATATATGAAACCTTTTCTTCATCTCGACGGAAACTGAACGTATGGCGAACCTCAGTATGCCAAGTATGGTGACTATGCCCGCTATGGACGACAGGATCATGGGCACGAGCGCGGACGACACTCCTGTGAAGTACAGTATTAACGGGATAAAGCCCAGGCCTATGAAAAGCAGCGCGTAAACAATGTTGTCGCGCCAGTAGGATTTATGTATCCAGGAATAAATATCTATGAATACTATAGCCGCTATAAGAAGGAAAGGCAGCGCGTATTCGTACGACCAGCCCCGCCAACCGCTCAGGTAGTCGAATACCAGCATCATGCCCATTATGCCCGCGAGCTGCGTGAACGCTTTTGCCCCCGCCGAAAGGTTTGAAACTATAGTAACGCGTATAAGTAACCAAACGTCGAGGATGGACGCGCACACCGCTAAAAACCAGGGCGTGCCCTCCCAGAATATCATGTTTAAAACTATGCTGCCTCCAATGAACACAAAGGCGAAGAACACCAGCGTATCGTCTAAGAGGGTGTGTTTGTCTATGTAGCGCTGCTCGCTGACATTGGGGTAAAGGCCGTTTTCACCGGGTTCTTCCGTGAGCGTCTTTCCGCACAACGGGCACTTTTTAAGTCCGGTATCCACGTTCACGCCGCAGTCCGCGCAGCGGTTCATTTTTTCTCGCTCCATTCGTTGCCCCTCACATCGATTTCAAGTCCAAGATCCCGCGAAAAGTGGCGGAAGAATTCGCGCGGTATGCTTGTTTCCTCTATTCCGCGCGCGAAGGTTATTATCATTTTACCCTCGTAGGATACTATCACGCAGTTCAGGGGATTGAGGTCGCTCACGCCCAGCGTGTAGTAAATGCTCTTTATATGCTTTTTCATCGAATCGGGAAAGTGCGTCGTCTTCAGGTTTGAGAGGAGCATGGTATAGCATCCTTCCCCGTACAGCCTGTAAGTGTTTGACACGACCAGGTTTTTCACGAAGAGCGGCGTTATGCGTATAAACGGGTTGCGCTCGAACTTCACGTTCTTGTTTATTTTGGCCATTACTTCGCTGTGGGTCACGCCTTCTTTGAGCTGGTTCGAAATGCTATAAAGTATCTCGTCGAAGCCCGCCTCCCCCTTTAAAACCATTCCCACATTGGCGAAGGAAACAAAATTTCTCAGAGTCCTCGAAGGGAACATCCCCCTAAGGTCTATGGGCACCGATATCACTATGGGCGATTTAAGGTTCTTGTATTTCAGGCCCTGCTCGCGGTATATAGTGTATATCAGCAGCGCGGCGACGTAGGCCGAGACTGTCACGCCCTTCTTTTTCACGGCGGCGAGGAAGGCCGCAAGATCCATCTCCCCGTGCGTCACAAAAATATTGTTGTCTCTAAGGGGCGTGCCCATTATGTGGTAAGCCAGCGGCTGCTTCAGTTTGTTGTAGTCGCCCTCTTTTTCGTAGTACTCGGCGAAGCTGTTCTCCACTTCGTAAGCCTGCGCCGCGTCTTTTGCGTCCTTCACCATATCCCCGGGGTCTATGTCGTATTTAAGCAGGCAAAAGTATTCGTACACGAGCGTCTTTAAGAATTCTATCGCGCCCGCTCCGTCCGCCAGGCCGTGAAAGCATTCCATTACGATATTTTTTTTGTAGTAGGACACATTGAACAAAAAACCGTTGTTTATGAAATCGCTCAGCCGCTTGCAAGGGAAGCCTGTTTCCTCCTTGACTATGGGCAGGGCGTCGTTGTGCTCCAGGTAATACCAGAAAAGCCCGCGCTTGAGCGAGACGCCGAACGAAGGGAATCGCGGCATTATCTTGGCCAGCGCCTGTTGCAACAGTTCTTTGTCGACATCTTCGTATAGTTCAAGGTTAAGCCGGAACGTCGTGTTGTTGTGCGTGTGCGATATGGACGGATATATTTTCGCGGCCGTATCCAGCTTGAACCATTCTCTTGTGTGCGGCATAACCGCTCCTTTCCACAGTATTTACTATTATATATATTATACATGAACTCTGTGTGAACCGGTATAAATATTCGAATTTGTTTACATATGGCAACAATATGTTGAAACGCGCGCCCGTACGGGCTAGAATAGGTATATAGAATTTTTTTGCACGGAGGCGGGCATGGATAACAGGTTAAAGGATATTATCGGATCGGGGGGCGGCATCGTGTTTTTTGGAGGCGCGGGCGTTTCCACCGAAAGCGGCATACCGGACTTCCGCTCAAAGAGCGGGCTTTACAATGCGGAGCAAAAGTATGGCCGGCCTCCCGAAGAGCTACTGAGCTACGGTTTTTTCCTACGCCATCCAGATATTTTCTTCGATTACTATAAAAACAACCTCATACACTCCAAAGCCTCGCCCAACGCGGCGCACAAAGCCCTCGCGAAAATGGAGGAGGAAGGCCTGCTCTCGGCTGTCGTGACGCAGAATATAGACGGCCTGCACCAGAAGGCGGGCAGCAATAACGTGTTCGAATTGCACGGCTCCGTGCTGCGCAATTACTGCATGGAGTGCGGACGGAAGTACAATCTTGGATACATACTGGCCTACGGCGAAACGATCCCACGCTGCGAAGTGTGCGGCGGCATGGTGCGGCCTGATGTCGTCCTCTACGGCGAAGTGCTGGACGATATGGTCGTGAGCGGCGCGGCGGCCGCCATAGAGAAGGCCGACGTCCTCATAGTAGGAGGCACCTCGCTAGTAGTCTACCCCGCGGCAGGGCTCATCGATTACTTCAAGGGCGATTCCCTTGTGCTCATAAACAAAACGCCCACTCCCTACGATTCAAAAGCCGACCTCGTCATACACGGCTCCATAGGACGCGCGTTCGCCGATTATTGACCCTCTGAATCTACCTCTTACAGGCCAAAACTCACCGCTTGGCGGCAAAGCCTTTCCGGCGGCCATTATTTGTTTATAATCCTAAACAGAGGGGCGCAAAGTATGAAAGTACGCATAGACATAGTGGACGGACTTACGGAGGACGAGCTAATCATCCGCTGCCGTGAGTTTGGGGACTCCCAAAGAAAAATCCAGGCCTACGCGCTGGAGTTAGCAAAGGGCGTTACCGGACTCGCCTGCTATAAGGACGGCGCGGAATACTACTTTTCCCTGAGTGAAGTGCTTTTCTTCGAAACGGAAGGCGATGTTGTGTACGCGCACACGCGGAACGACAGCTACAAGATAAAGCAAAGGCTTTACGAGCTTGAAGAGCTGCTTCCGAAAAGCTTTGTGAGGGCGTCAAAATCCTCCATAGTGAACACGGCTCGCATCCACTCCGTCAGAAAAAATTTGACGGCTTCCAGCCTTGTGGAGTTCCCGCGGACCAGCAAGCGCATATACGTTTCCCGAAGGTACTACCCGGAGCTCAAAGCGCGCCTCGACGAAAGGAGCAGGTTGTGAAAAAAAAGAACATTTTCTGGGGCATATTCTTTATAGTTGCGACGGTCGTGCTTATCGCCAGCCAGGTAGGTTCAAAAGGCTCTATAAGCTTTTGGAGCCTCCTGGGCACCATACTTCTCGTTGCGGTCATAATACAGAGCGCCATATACAGGGTTTTCCCCGGCATATTCATTCCGGCGGCGCTCATATACATAATATACCAGGGCCCGCTTAACTGGCCTTACCTGTCGCCCTGGGTGCTCATAATAGCGGCGATACTCGTGAGCATAGGTTTTCATATACTGTTCAAAAACCGTTTGCTCCCGCGTTTTGCCTACCACGACAACAGCACCCGGATCTCGGGCAACGACGACGACAACAACCCAAAGCTATCCGTGAGTTTCGGCAACACCTCGCGCTACCTGCACTCCACCGGCCTAGAAAGCGGGCGCTTCTCCGCCTCCTTCGGCTCTCTTGAAGTCTACTTCGGGGATGCTGTCTTAAGCCCCGGCGGCGCTGTGATAAGCATGGACTGCAGTTTCGGCTCCATCAAGCTTTACGTGCCCAGGACGTGGAGGATCGCCGAGAGCCTGGACAGCAGCTTTGGCGGGATAAACTACAGCAACAGCGGCATCGCCGCGCCAGACACGAATCTTCCGCAGCTTACGCTCACAGGCAGCGTCAGCATGGGCAACATAGAGCTTACGTATATCTGAGCGGCAGGCATCCGAACGCTTCCCCGGCCCGCATTTGACCATAGTTTTCCCTTATGCTAAAATTACTTCAAAAGTAAAACCAGGGTGAAGGGAAGGGTATCAATTATGGAGAATTATCCACTCAACCATGCGAACAATCCCGCGAATTTCGCGGAATTGCTTTCGCGCTCAAAAGAATATTACGGCACTAAAGACATGTTCCGCGAAAATGACGGGGACGGCGTCAAGGCTACCTCCGCGCAAGAGTTTGAACGGCTGGTTTACAGCATCGGCTCCGCGTTTTTGGATATGGGCCTCCTTGACGGGAAAGTGGCTCTGATAGGCGACCCCAGCGTGGATTGGATCGCCGTCTACTTCGCAACCGTTACCGGCGGCGGCGTGATAGTACCCATGGACAGGGAGTTGCCCGAAAACGAAATAGCCAATATACTCTGCGGCAGCGGCGCGGGCGCTGTTGTATTCTCGCCGTCAATGGCTGCTGTTATGGACAGTATCAAGCCCCGGTTGGACGGCGGCGTCCGCTACATATGCACTGGCGGCGGGCCGGGAAACCTTGATGAAACCGCACAACGTGGCATAGATCTCGGCTTCGACGCTTACCTCGCCGTGCAAACGGACCCGGAGGCTCTGGCGACACTGCTTTACACTTCCGGAACCACGGGAAAGAGCAAGGGCGTCATGCTCTCGCAAAAAAACATACTCCAATGCGCCAGGGGCGCTAACGAACTCTTTGATATACACGACGTCAGCATGCTCGTGCTCCCCCTGCACCATTCCTATGGATTCGCGCTGGGAATAGTGCAAGCAATAGCGCACGGTACTACAATATGCGTAAGCGGCAGTCCCCGGCGCTTCTTCCAGAATTTGCTGCTGTTCGCGCCCGAAAGCATGTTCCTCGTACCCGCATACGTGGAGCTCATTTACAAGCGCACTCAGGCGTATTTGAAGGAAGCGGGCCTCGCGGCGGACGACGCGGCCGCTATTAAAAAATTCCTGGGCGGTAACCTCACGTTGTTAATATGCGGCGGCGCGCCTCTCCCCAAATTCTACTGCGGCGCTATGCGCGGTATGGGCGTAACTCTTATTGAAGGCTACGGCATAACCGAGTGCTCCCCGCTCGTGTCCGTTAACAGGGAGCGTTACTATGCGGACGGCTCCGTGGGCATCCCCATAACCTGCTGCGAAGTTTCCATAAGGAACGAGGACAGCGGCGGAGAAGGAGAGATCTGGGTCAGGGGCGGGAACGTCATGCTTGGGTACTACAACAACGAGAGCGCCACGGCTGAGGTTATGGACGGCGATTGGTTCGACACGGGCGACATCGGCCACGTTGACGGCGGCGGTTTTTTATACATAACCGGCCGGAAGAAGAACCTCATTGTCTTAAGCAACGGCAAGAACGTCTACCCCGAGGAGATTGAAGACTATTTGCTTGCCGGCGTCCCGCAAATAAAGGAAGCCGTCGTTTACGCGCGCGAGGAGAGCGGAGTGGGCGAAACCGTGCTCAGGGCAGAGCTGTTTTTGGACGAAGCGCTTTGTTCCGGCCTTTCCGAAAACGAACTCAGAGGTGTGCTCGACGCGGGTATTTACGAAGTAAACAAAGCCCTGCCCGGCTACAAGCAGGTGTGCGGCTACGACATAAGGGAAAGCGAATTTGAGAAAACTACAAAAAAATCGATAAAGCGGTTTGCCGCCACTAAATAATAGGTATAGATTAAGTGGGAAAGGAGGTTTCTTTAAATGGTTGACTTTGCGAAGATCCAGGAGCTTTTGTCCACAATCTGTCCGCACGACCCGGAAGAGATAACGCCGGATAAGCACCTTGTCAATGATCTTGATATCGACTCTTTCGGTCTCATGGATCTCATTATCGCCTTTGAGCGGGAGTACAATATCGACATACCGGACAGGGATCTGCGTCTTTTTACAACTGCGGCCGACATCATAAACTACATTGAGCAGAGGACAATGGGAATGACCATGGCTCAAGCGCATTAATTTTATTCATAATCACTATTACTTTTTAACGTGAAACGCCCCGCCTAAAGCGGGGCGTTTGTGTTTTGTTTGTCCGAGCTTATTTCACATCGATCTTACGGCTCTTTTTCTCAGGTTCGTCATCCTTTGGCAATACAACCTTCAGCACTCCGTCTTTGTACTCCGCCGAAATCTGATCCTCCTTTACGTCTCCTACTCCGAAGGTGCGGCTAAATCTGCCCATCCTGCGCTCGTTCAGGACGTAGCCTTCCTCTTCCGACTTCTTTTCTTCTTTGTGCTCCGCGCTTATGGTTATGTAACCGTCACTTAAAGACACGTCTATCTCTTCCGGCTTTAGCCCGGGAAGATCCGCGTCTATCTCGTAGCGGTCCTTTTTATCCTTGATGTCAACACGAAACTGTTTTACGGGCATCGAGTCACCCATGAAACCGCGCAGGAAGCTTCCGTTCCAGAACGCCTCGTCGAAAGGATCAAACCTCGAAAGTCCAGTATGTTTTTTGTAAGGTACTAAACCGGCCATGTCAAAATTCCTCCTTATCATTATTTAAATTTATTTTCTATATGTATAAATAACATTTTCAACCGCCGTTAAACTGTCAATTTGTTAATAAACTCTAAAAAAGCTCCCATCTTTGCAGATACCGGAGTAATACAGTCAATATTCGTTTATTAATAT
>JAVBSU010000034.1:0-4054 GCA_031556555.1 Christensenellaceae bacterium | reverse complement strand
ACCGCCTCAATGAGCTTGGCGGGATCAACCCCCCTCGGGCAGCGCTCCGAGCAGGTGAAGCAGGACACGCATTTTAAGTGCGCGTCCGATTCAACAAGTTCGTCCACCCTTCCGCGCTCCACCATGGTTACAAACTGGTGGGGATGGAACTGCATATCGCCGTAAGCGGGGCAAGCCCCCGAGCACTTGCCGCAGCGCATGCACTGGCTTGTGTCCACGCCGCTGATGCGCAGCAGTGTACCTACCTGCTCTTTTTGTTTCGCGGTCACTGCTTCAACTCCCCTTCCAAAAGGCCAAGCGCCTCGGCCAGGATTTCTGTAAAATAATAAACCTTTATTCTGCCGCCACTGTTTTTGTCAATATTGTAACGGCACAACGGGCAGGCGGTCACAATTGCCTCAGCGCCGTTTTCCAGCGCCGAAGAAACGATATCCCCGCACATCCTCTTGGGCAGCACGTCGTCGTTTATCGCCACATACCCGCCGCAGCATTCGTTGCGGTATGGATAGATGACGGGCTCCGCGCCGATTGCCGAAATAAAATTCTCCATTATGCTGGGATCTTCCGGGTAGTCAAACTTCATCTCGCCGCTGGGCCGAAGCAGCAGGCAACCGTAATACGCGCCTATCTTTCTGCCCTCCAGCGGATTTTTCACCATTTCCCTGAGCTTGCTGAAGCGCACTTCGTCGCGCAGCATTTCAAGGTAATGCGTAACGTACGTCTCGCCCGCGTAATCTTCATTTAGCTGAAGGTAGTTGTTCACGTTGACCCTTATGTCCCGTTTGTCCTTCATGTCTTTATTGACGCGTTTTATTACGTGGTGGCAGGCGGAACACAGCGTAATTAGCTCCTCTCCCCGCTGTTTTGCGGCGTCCAGCGCGCGCACGGATGAGAGGCGCGTGGCGATCTCGTCCGTCGCCATTGGGTACACCGCCCCGCAGCACTGCCATTCGTCTATTTCATTTAGTTCTATGCCCAGCGCCCGCGCGGACATTCGCGCGTATTTATCAAGGTCTTTCGCCTTGGTCTTAAGCGTACAGCCAGGGTAATAGCTGAACGATTTTGTATTGGCAGCCATCATTACTCTCCAGTCATCTGCTCGGGTTTGAATACTTCGTCAAACTTTTCGGCTTCAAGGAACTCCAACGCCACACACGCTTCCTTAAGCGAAATATTTTCAGCATGCGCCTTTTTCACCGTCTTCGCCGCGTTATCGTAGCCGATGTAAGGATTCAGCGCCGTCACCAGCATAAGCGAATTGTGAAGGTTGTGGGCCATTTTATCCCTGTCCGCCACTATGCCGCTGGCGCAGTTGTCGTTGAACGCCGCTATGCCGTCCGCTAAAAGCTTTACCGACTGCATGAAGTTATAGATGCACACCGGCATGAATACGTTAAGCTCAAAATTGCCCTGCGACGCGGCAAAGCCCACTGCAACGTCGTTCGCGATGACCTGCACCGCAACCATCGTTAAAGACTCGCATTGCGTCGGGTTTACCTTGCCCGGCATGATGGAACTGCCCGGCTCGTTCTCCGGTATCAATATCTCGCCGAGGCCGCAGCGCGGTCCGCTGGCCAGCCACCTGACGTCGTTGGCGATTTTCATAAGATTGGCCGCGAGCGCTTTTAACGCGCCGTGCGCGAAAACGAGCTCGTCTTTTGAGGTCAACGCGTGGAACTTGTTTTCCGCCGTGATAAACTTTTTATCCGTGAGTTCGCTCACCGCCTTGGCGACTTCCTCCGCGAAGCCTTTGGGCGCGTTGAGCCCCGTACCTACAGCCGTGCCGCCGAGCGCCAGCTCCTTTATGCCGGGCAACGCCGCTTTCAGCTGGACCAGCGCCTTTTCCAGCATATTGCGCCAGCCGCTAAGCTCTTGCGGGAAGGATATAGGCGTCGCGTCCTGCAAGTGCGTGCGTCCGCTTTTGACAACGCCCGCATTCTCACTTTCCAGCCGTTTGAATGTATCTATAAGCCGTTCAATCTGCGGCATAAGTTCGTTCTCTATGCCCAGCACGGCCGCGATGTGCATCGCTGTGGGGAACGTGTCGTTTGAGCTTTGCGACATGTTCACATCGTCGTTGGGATGCAATAGCTTTTTGCCCGCTATTTCATTGCCCCGCCCCGCTATTACTTCGTTCGCGTTCATGTTGGACTGCGTGCCGCTGCCCGTCTGCCAGACTACCAGCGGGAAATGATCGTTGAGCTTTCCTTCTATCACTTCGTCGCACGCGCGCATTATGACATCCTTTTTTTCCCCGTCCATCTTGCCCAGCTCAAAATTGGCCATGGCGGCGGCCTTTTTGAGTATGCCGAACGCGTGCGTGATCTCGCGCGGCATCACCTCGGTCCCTATCGGGAAATTTTCCAGGCTGCGCTGCGTTTGCGCCGCCCAGTACTTATCCGCCGGAACCTTCATCTCGCCCATCGAGTCTTTCTCTATACGGTAGTCCATGGCTTAATCCTCACTTTAAATCGGTTATATTTCAATATTTTTTATGACTTCCTTAAGCGAATCCGCGCTATGGCGAAGTTGCTTAAGCTCCTCTTCCGACAAATCCAGCCTTGTATGCCCGCAAACTCCCTCCGGCCCGACAATGAAAGGTATGGACAGGCAAACATCATCTATTCCGTATTCGCCATACATCATCGAAGATATAGTCATAACGCTGTTCACGCTCGTAAACAGGCAGGAAACTATGTAGCAGGTGGATATAGCTATAGCGTAGTATGTAGCGCCTTTCCTGCCGATTATCTTGGCGCCGGACGTGCGGATGTGCTCGTATACTTTTTCTTTGTCAAGTTCCTTGTCCGTCATTTCGGCATAGTTGAAACGGCTCTTGTAGTCCAGCATCCTTACGCCGCCCACTTCGGCTATAGACCATGGAATAAACGACGTGTCGCCGTGTTCCCCCAGCACGTAGGCGTGCACGTTCTTTTGCGAAATGCTGAAAAACTCGGACAGCCGCGTCCTCAGCCTCGCAGTGTCAAGTATAGTACCGGTACCCATAACTTTGTAGGCTGGCACTCCCGTGATCTGTATAAACGCGTATGTGAGTATATCCACCGGATTGGACACTATAACGTACAGCGAATCGGGCGCATGCTCAACTATCTTGGGCGCGACTTCCTTCATCATGTTGATGTTGATCTGCGTAAGGTCTATCCTCGACTGGCCCGGCTTCCTCGGTATACCGGATGTTATTACGACCACATCCGAATCTTTCGCGTCTTCATACGTACCCGCGTAGATTTTAACGGGCGGGCAAAAGGGCGTGCCCTGCAATATGTCCATAGCTTCGCCCAACGCCTTTTCCTGATTGACGTCCACAAGAACTATTTCAGCCGCGATCCCCTTAACCACCATCGCAAACGCTATGGAAGCGCCGACGCTGCCCGCGCCTATAATTGTTACTTTCCTGCTCATAGTTTTTCTCCAAACACCTGTCGATATAGTATGCTGGTTTTCCAACACCTATTTCATTATACCATGTTTTTCTGTTCCATGAGGGATTTTACCTGTTTAGTAAACGCGGGCACTACTTTCATGACGTCGCCCACAACGCCGTAATCCGCCACTTCAAATATCGGCGCGGCCTCGTCTTTGTTTATGGCGATGATGACGTCCGACTCTTCCATGCCCGCAAGGTGCTGTATCGCTCCCGAAATGCCGCAGGCTATGTAAAGGTTGGGGCGCACCGTCTTACCCGTCTGCCCCACCTGCCTGTCCTTGGGCATCCAGCCCGCGTCCACGCAGGCGCGCGAGCTGCTTATAGTACCTCCCAGCGCTTCCGCGAGCTCTTCAAGAACGGCGAAGTTTTCCGGGCCGCCCATGCCGCGCCCGCCGGACACAAGGATTTTCGCCTCCAGTATGTCCATGCGGTCGCTGACTTTTTTGACGATGTCCAGTATTTCGACGTTTGCCGCGCTTTCGGGGATACCGACATTGAACTTCTCGACGCCGCCCTCCGCGCCTTCCACTTTTTTCCTCTGCATCACGCCCGGCCGCACCGTCGCCATCTGGGGCCGGAAACCGGCGCAGATTATTGTCGCCATTA
>JAVBSU010000023.1:0-5316 GCA_031556555.1 Christensenellaceae bacterium | reverse complement strand
GGGTACCTGGCCTACATACTGGGCAGCCGCCCGCGCTTTTTAGGAATGGGCGAAGATTTGCAGACCACCGACAGGGAGCACGTCATCATCCCCTTTGTGTGCCCGGTGAACCAGTCGTACACGGGCACGGTGGATAAGGGCGTCATAGGCGTGGCCCAGCTAAACATAACGCCCATACTGCTCCAAAGCTACTACAACGCGTACATAGCCGACGGCAAGCAGATACTCATAATGAACGGGGAGAAGCAGCTCGTGTACAGCAGCGCGGACAACGCCTGGGCGCCCGAACTCGCCACGGACCACTGGCGCGAGATGCGCAGCAGCCCCTACGGCCACATAACGGACAGCCACGGCGGCTCGCCTCTCATGCTGAGCTACCGGACTTCGGGCTATTCAAACCTCACGCTGATAGTTCTCACGGAAAATCTCGACTATATAAACGAAATAAACAGGCTGGGCGTAAACATCGCCGTGTTCGCCGTCTTTTTGGCGGTCGGCTTCTTCGTTGTGGCAAACAAGCTTGCCAAGAACATTTCCAGCCCCATAAACAAGCTGGACGGCGCCATAGGCGGCATACAACAGGGCAAGGCCGGCGCGGGCATAAGGATAGAGGATTATTCGGACAGCGGCCTTTTGAAGGATCACGTCAAAAACCTTGGGAACACGATAAACTCGCTATTGACGACGATCGAAGTTCAGCATACGAACGAGAAGCAGCAGGAATACAGGATACTCGAGGCGCAGATAAACCCGCACTTCATTTACAACACGCTGGACGCGGTTCGGTGGATGGCAGTGATGCGTAAAGAGGACGACCTCGCCGCCATGGTCAAATCCCTCATAGACCTTTTAAAATCATCCATTCGCATAGGAGAGGGCACGATAACCATAGAGCGCGAGATACAGCAGATAAAAGACTATACCGTGCTCCAGCAGCTTCGCTATGTGGACAGTTTTGTGGTAGAATACGATGTAGAAGAGGATGTTCTTAAATGCCGTACGCTGAAGTTTATACTCCAGCCCATCGTGGAGAACGCGATATTCCACGGCATCGACCACGACGCAAAAAACGGCCGGATAAAAATAAGCGTCAAACGCATTGATAGCTCCGTGGTTTACACGATAGAAGACAATGGCAAGGGCATGACGGACGGCGAGATAGCCGCCGTACTCACGGGCGGCGACGCCGGGCGCGGCATCGGCCTTAAGAACGTGAACCAGAGGATAGGTGAATACTTTGGGAAAGAGTACGGGCTTGAGCTTAAAAGCGTTATCGGAAAGGGGACGGCCGTGACCGTGACTATTCCTTTCGATCCCGAAAACAGCAGGTAGCATATGCGCATACTGATCGTAGAAGACGAACCCCTGGTAAGGCTGGGAATAAAAAGCGTGCTCGCGCAGTGCGGCGGCGGGTTCGAAATCGCGGGCGAGGCCGCGAACGGGAAAGCCGCCATGGAAATACTCGCGGCAGGGCAGGTAGACCTTGTGCTTTGCGACGTCAAAATGCCGGTCATGGACGGCATAGAGCTCGCCAGGTGGATGGCTGAGTCCGATTCACCCGCGAAGATAGTAATGCTAAGCGGGCACGACGACTACGATTACGTGCGCGAGGCTTTCCGCTACGGCGCTATAGACTATGTGCTGAAACACGAGATCACGGAAAAAACCTTCACGGAACTTTTCAAAAGGCTGCCCGCTCCGGAGGCTTCCGGCGCGGACGGCGGCAGGGCGTCATCCGGGCGCGTTGCCCTGATGCTGGAAGGAAAGGCTCCGATAGACCAGGATGAGCTTAGAAAGGCGCTGCACGGCCATGTGGATCCGTCCGCGGACGGCGTGCTTTACGCGCTGGCCATAGGTTTTTTTGAATGCGGCCACACGGGCGGGTACGAAGCGGCGTTCACCAACATGTTTTCCGAATACATGAAAAAAGGCTACGCTTACGCGCTATTCTTTGACGGCGGCGGTATGTGCGTGCTTTCCCTTCCCTCCGCCACAGTTGAAAACGAACTTATCGAGCGCCTCTCGATGCTCATAGGCGCGCTCAAAAAGTATTACAACATCGAGGCGGTAATAGGAATGAGCGGGCGCGGCAGGCTATCGGATATGGAGCGGTTGTGCATGGAAGCCCGTGAAGCCAGGGGCACAGGGTTTTTCGGAGTGCGGGGCGCGGTGTTCCACTCTTGCCTGCGCAGGCCGGACAAACGCGACTTCGCCGCCGTAAAGGAAGCCAGGGGCGCGGTAATGCAGTGCGCCATAAAGGGCGACTACGCCAACCTTGGCAAGAGTTTAGGCAAGCTGCGCGATTTGTTTACTCAGCGCGACTACACGGAGGCTTACTGCAAAAAGACGTACTCGCCCATAATAGACATTCTGGGGATGGAGTTTCCGGACGAGCCGGGTGATTTTGACATGGACGCAGTCCGTTCGTATGATGACCTGCTTCAAAAAGCGAATGCCTTGGCCGCAAAGGCCGCAGATGCAGGGCTTACTATAAACAGGCATGTTCCACCGCCCATAAAGGAATGCATAGATTATATCAACTGCAATTTTTCAGATGAAAGCTTAAGCCTTAAAACTCTAGCCGGATCTTTCGGCTACTCCGGCGCTTACCTGAGCAGGCTGTTTAAAAAAGAAACCGGCCGCAATGTGGTCGATTACATAAACGAGGTGCGTATTGAAAATGCCAAGCGCATGCTGCTTGATCCCGCTTTAAAGGCGTACCGCGTCTCGGAAACGGTTGGGTACAATAATTACAGCTACTTTTGCCGGGTTTTCAAGAAAATAACCGGCCTGCCGCCTTCGGAGTACATAGCGCGAAAGCAGGGGGAGGCCGATTAACGGCTCCCCCGCGCTTCACACTATTCCTTATCGTACATAACGTCAAGCATCTGGTGAATGACTTCGTTCTGGCTCGCGCGGTAGTACCACACGCCGTCTATTACTTCGGGCGCGCCTTCTTCCATTAAGTTGAACTTCATTTCGTCGATACTCGCGCCGTCCAGAGCTTTTGCCATTTCCAAAACTTCATCTAACGTGAGGTTGGTGCGCATGAACTTCATGAATGAGTCATAAAGCTCGGGCGCGGCTTCAACAGCTCCCATTTCCTTTATTATATTGGCCATGGATTTTACGAAGGCCTGTTCGTGCGCCTGGCGGGACCACTCGCCGTCGTCCATGTCGTGGCGGTTTTCCAGGAACTTCCTTACCTTATTGCCTTCAAGAACGACTTCCTCGCCCTTTTTACCGACATCCGGCACGCTCTGGTCAAGCACTACCGGCACGCCGCCCAATTCGGAAGCGAGCTTGGGCAGTCCGTCAAAGTCGATGGAGATATAGCTTGAGATGGGAATGTTTATGAGCTCCCCGCACTCTAAGAATTCCTCCACGCAGCGCATGGAGTTCTCGGCGGAATAGTTTGTGGGGCCGCCGCCGTAAGCGTAAGCGTGGTTTAATTTTTCCACAACCTCGCTCGCTATTTTGCCGTTGCTGTCAAGATGGTAGACCTTGGCGCGCGTGTCTCTCGGAATGGACGTGCACGTTATCTGGTTCGTGTCCATGTCTATGCTCAGCAGCATTATCATATCGCTGCGCCAGCCCATGGATTTCTTCGCGCGCTCCGCGTCGGAGTCGATGCCGAGTAGCAGTATGTTCTTTACGTTTTGCTTGGGCACGTATTTTACTCCGTCAAATTCCACTTCGCCGAGGCCGGCGTTCGTGTCTTCCGTTATATCTACGCCCGTCTTAGCCTTGGCCGGGTCGAGTTCCGCGGCCGCGGAAGACGGCACTGTGGACGGTTCTGTCGTAGGAGTTGGGGCAGGCGCTGGCGTCTTTGTGTCTTCGGAGCTGACGGTTACCGCCGTCTTATCCTCTGTTTTTGCCTCCGCCACCTGGGTAATGGGTAAACCGCCGCAAGCCGCCGCCGTGAACATAAGCGCCGCTATGAGCGATACGGCCGCGATGGTTTTGATGAGTCTTTTCAAATTTTTCTTCCTCCAATTCGCCAATAATCCAAACGAAATATTTTGTATCGCTCCTCCAAATTAATTAAATATGTTGGAGCGATTACACTTCGGCAGGATAAACATCTCAATTAAATATTGATTGATATGTTTATCCGCCTACGTGATAACAATTCATAGACGTAAAAGAGACCGTGATAGTTCCACGGTCTCTTTGTATATTCTTAATAATTTACTTATACTTTCCCGAGCAACAGTTCTATTACGTACATTTCCAGCTTTTCGAAGTTTTGTTCCTTAACGCACTTCGCCTGGAATTCGTAATCGAACTTCTTCACCTTTTCCAGGAGCAGCTCGAAAACCTTCTTGCTGTTTATCAGGTGGCGGTAGCTGTCCTCAACCGGTTGGGTGCGCATTGACTTAACGTCCAGCCCCACGCACTCGCCGTTATCGCCAAAGTTGTTTTCGTAAAGCACCTTGACCTGGTTGAAGCCTGCCCGAAGGTTTTCCGCGCCAAAGGTCTTGTCCTGGTCGTACCTTATCCCGTTCTGGTCGTTTAGGTGCACTCCCCAGAGCTTGTCAAAGGCCAGCGCAAACGCCATGTCCGCCGCCGGGTCGAGGCCGGCCATTATGGAGTGCGCGCTCTCGATGCAAACGCCCACGCGGCTGGGGTCTATTGTTTCGTGGGCCAGGGCGAGCGCGTGCCCGCACGTCCCCGCGTAGCTCCTGTCTATGGGCTCGTTGGGTTTGGGCTCAACGAGTATCAAAACGTCCTTATCGTATTCGAGTATCGCGTTAAAGGCGTCCCGCATCTGTTTTATTTTTTCCACAGGGTTCTTGCCTTCCGCGCATAGCGTCCCCTCGCGCGCCAGCCAAAGCTGTACTTTGTTTGTCCCGAGCGCCTTGGCTATGTCCACAGACCTTAGCGAACGCCAGATTGCAAACTCGTAGTTCTCTTTTGTGCTGGCGGTGTAAGCGCCGTCGTTCGTGTGCTTGTCGAACCAAAGGCGCGGGGCCACGAACTCCGCGAACAGCCCGTGCTGGTCTAAGAGCGCCTTCACTTCCTTCGCCTTGTCGACTATTTCCTTCTCCGACATATTGTTTATGTTGGGCACGGCGTCGTCGTCGTGAAACTGTACGCCGTCCAGGCCGATCTCGGCGAATTTGGCTATTTTCCTCTCAAAAGGGATTGTGGGGCGTATGCCCGGCCCAAAAGTCTCGTGCCCCTCGTGCACGTTCCACGGACCTGCGGTGAACATGAACTTTGCCATTTTGTGATCCTCCATAAAATATATTATTTAAAAATAATTACCTCCGGCGGGGGCGGGCGGGGGCGCGAGGGGGAACACCAGGCGGA
>JAVBSU010000153.1:0-6357 GCA_031556555.1 Christensenellaceae bacterium | reverse complement strand
CTTACATAGAGCTGTTCGACAACAAGGGGGCGACTGTGGATGAAGACGCCAACGAGAACAGGAGGGGCCTGAGGCACATTGCCTTTGACGTGGATGATCTTAATGCCTGGAACAAGTATTTAAAAGGAAAAGGCGTGCCTTTCGTACAGGATTTGGTTGAAATGCCGCAGATAGGCAAGCGAGCCATACTTATTCTTGACCCGAACGGCACAGTGGTGGAGCTGTGCGAAAACCTATGAACCAGTTTTTTATAACTTAGCTGTTAATCTCAAATGCCGGTAAAAGCGATTTTGCCGGCATTGTTGTTTTATTGGCCAAAATACTATTGACATAGTACTTTACAGGCAATACATTGGATGATGTAGACATAAGCCAACAATCAGGGAGGTAAACATGAACGATCTCGACCGCAATTTGCAATTCAACCTGCACAAAGCTTACTCGGATATAGGGATAACCGACGGGGATGAGGCGCGCCTCGCTACGGTGTACGGCGCGGGACAAGATGAATTGAGGAATATACTCCGGGGCTTTGAGCGCGAAAACGAAGCGAATGCGGCGGCCGTCCTCGCCGGGCATGGCGAATTTGCACCCGTTACGGACAGGCAAGTAAAGATTGCCTACCTCGGGGATTCGATAACGAGCGACCGCATAAGCCACAGGTGCATAATTGAGAAGATACTCGCGCCATATAAAAACCTTATAGTGCGTGACTTGTCGGTGTCAGGTTTCAAGTCGTATGACGTTTTAGTATCGCTTTATCCCGAGATACACGAATTCATGCCCGATATAAGCGTTATGATGATAGGCACGAACGACATGCGCATGTGCGATGACGAGTACAGGTTAAATACGGTAAGCCCCGGGGAGTATGAGCGGAACCTCGACTACATAATACGAAAACTTCACGGGTTTGGGTCAAAGTTGATACTGTGCACCCTGCCGCCCTTCCAGATGGAAAAAATGGAGGCGGAAATGGCTGAGCGGCACAACCTCTATACCGTGGAAGCGCTTAAGATATACGACGATATCATCATAAAGATTGCGGAAAAACATAGCGCCCAGCTTGTGGATATGCGCCCGGTTTACGCGAAGGAAAACCTTGATGAGATCATCATGAGCGACGGGCTGCACCTTAACGGGGCGGGGCAGACGCTGCTTGCCAAAAACGTTTTTTCGTATCTGGCTAAAATGCTTGAAAAGTAAGGAGTATTGCAATGACGTCAAGGGAAAGAGTCCGGAAAACGCTCAGGTTTGAAGAACCCGACCGCGTGCCCGTCGATTGGGGCATGATGACCATAAGCGGCATACACGAGGTGGCGCTCAGAAACCTTTTGGATTACCTCGGATGGGACGATGAGATTGTAATAAGCGACCGGGTGCAGGGACTGGCGATCCCGCCCGAAAGGTTGCTGGAGAAATTCCATGTTGATACGCGCGTTCTGTGGGCCAACCCTCCTTCCTCCTGGAAGTACGATCCCGAGCCGAACGGCAACTGGTACGACGAAAACGGGGCATACTTCGTAAAGAACGACTATTATTGCGATTTTAGGGGCTACCCATTGGGAGACGCGCTTACCATTGAAGACCTGAAAAAGTATAAAATGAGCGATCCGGTGGACGCCGCTCGTTTCGAAGGGCTGCGCGCAAAAGCCAGAAACCTCTACGAGAACACGGAATACGCGCTGGTGGGAGGCAATACGGTATCGCTTTACTACATGGCATGGACGCTGCGCGGCTACGAAAACTTCATGGCGGATACCGCCTGCGACGAGAAATTCGCCAACTATATTCTGGATATGATTGTCGACTGGTGGAAGGCGTTTTTGGAAGTTTATCTCAAAGAAATAGGCGAATATATTGATATAATGTGGGCGGGCGACGACTGGGGAGGCCAGGACGGGCCGCTCATCGCGCCGGACGAGTTCCGTAAAAACGTTGCCCCGCGGTTCAAGGAACTTATAGGCTACATCAAGTACAGGACGGCGGCAAAGGTCGCCTACCATTCCTGCGGCTCCGTGCTCTGGTGCATGGATGATTTTATAGATATGGGAGTGGATATCGTGCAGCCGCTCCAGGCGAACGCAAAAGACATGCAAAATAGAAAGCTCATAAAGGAAAAATATTACGGCAAGCTCGTGCTGCACGGCGGGCTCGACAACCAGGGCAAATTTCATCTGGATGAGAAGGCTGTTGAAGAAGACGCAAAAGCGGCGCTCAAGGCTTACGCTCCGGGCGGCGGCTATCTTTTCGCCTCCGGCCACAACATACAGGCCAACTGCCCGCCGCAAAACATAATTAAGATTTTCGAAACCTGTGAGAAATACGGAAAATACCCTGTAAGCATTACCTGATATTTAAACCGCCCGATATTGCATATTAATATAGGGTTGGGTTATAATATACGAACCGAGTTACTTTTAAAAACAATTCGAAAGCGTGGGGAATTTTATTGAAGCTTATAAAAACCATCGAGGCCGAAGGGCACGTGCTTTGCCACGATATAACCCGTATAGTGAAAGGGGGGAGCAAGGGCCCAGCCTTCAAAAAAGGGCATATCGTGACAGAAGAAGATATCCCGCTGCTCCTTTCATTGGGTAAGGAATCGCTCTACGTATGGGAAAACCAGCCCGGTATGCTGCATGAGGACGAAGCCGCCGAAATACTCTATGGCCTGTGCGCGGGCGAGCTTATGCACCGGGGTAAAGCCAGCGAGGGAAAGATAGAGGTTATTGCCGAAGCCGATGGGCTGCTTAAGGTTGACGTGGAGCGGCTGCGCGCGATAAACATGCTGGGGGCGATGATGATAGCCACCCGGCGAGACAACCTTCCCGTGTGCGCGGGCGATGTGATCGCTGGTACGAGGATCATACCCTTAACTATAGCCAAGGAACGCATGGACAGGGCGCGGGAGCTCGGAGGCGGCGTTCCCATTTTAAAGCTGCATCCCTACAAACAAAAAAGCTATGCCATAGTCACTACGGGAAACGAGGTAAGCAAAGGACTCATAACGGATACCTTTACTCCGGTTGTGAGGGAAAAGATGGCCGGATTCGACGCAAACGAGGTTGGCCATACTGTATTGCCGGACGACCATACCGCCGTAACGGCGGCAATCAATGGATTTTTGGAAAATGGCGCTGATATTGTGATCTGTACGGGCGGAATGAGCGTTGACCCGGATGACCGGACGCCGCTGGCAATAAAGAATACAGGTGCGGACGTGGTGTCTTACGGCGCTCCGGTGCTGCCCGGAGCAATGTTCATGCTGGCCTACGCCAAAAACGGCGCTGCAATCATGGGCCTGCCCGGCTGCGTCATGTACGCGGGGCGAACGGTTTTCGACCTCCTGCTGCCCCGCGTGATGGCGGATGTGCGGGTGGGTGCGGAAGGCATAACCGCTCTCGGGCACGGCGGGCTGTGCCTCAATTGCGAAAACTGTATCTTTCCGAACTGCGGCTTTGGAGCAGGGATTTGATAAAACAAATTATTTGGAGGCAGTGAAATGAAAAATCTCTGTTTGGTTCTGGTTCTTGTTGTGTTAGTGTTGTCTTTTGCCTCATCCGGCGCGGCGCCGGCAAACGGCAATCTATTGATTGCGGCGGCCGCCAGCCTGGAGTATACGCTCACGGATGAGCTTATCCCCATGTTCAACGAACTCTATCCCGATGTGAGCGTGGAAGGGGCTTACGACAGCTCCGGAAAGCTCCAGACGCAGATAGAAGAGGGGCTTGGCGCTGATGTGTTCATGTCCGCGGCAACAAAGCAAATGGATGCGCTGGTGGAGGAAGGATTCATAGATGCGGACTCCGTCGTGGATCTTCTGGAAAACGAGATAGTGCTCATAGTTCCTACCGGTTCCACGCTTGATATCAAAGCATTTGAGGATATAGTAAAAGCCGGATTCATAGCGCTGGGAGACCCGGAAAGCGTTCCGGCGGGTCAGTACGCTAAGGAAGCGCTCGAAAGCCTGGGTTTATACGATGAGACGGCCAAGAAGGCCAGCTTTGGAACAAACGTGACAGAGGTGCTGAACTGGGTGGCGGAAGGCAGCGCGGACGCGGGCATAGTTTACGCGACGGACGCCGAGACGACGGACAAGGTTGAGGTCGTGGCCGCCGCGCCCGAGGGCAGCCTTGCGAAGAAAGTCATATATCCTGTAGGCGTACTTGCCGCCTCCAAAAATCAGGAAGCCGCGCAGAATTTTGCAGATTTCCTGCAAACCCCTGAAGCCATTGCCGTGTTCGAAAGCTACGGATTCAAGTCCAATATACCTGAACCTGCGGCCGCTCAGGAAAGCTGAATTTAAATGGACTATTCACCTGTACTTATCTCACTTAAAACGGCGGCACTGTCCATAGTTATCACGTTTTTTCTGGGTCTCGCCGCAGCGCGCGGGGTGGCGGGGCTAAGAAACGGTAAACTCAAAATAGTGCTGGACGCCCTTTTGACGCTGCCCCTCGTGCTTCCGCCCACGGTCGCGGGTTTTTTCCTGTTGTACCTTTTTGGAGTGAACAGGCCGATAGGCAAGTTCTTCATGGATATGGGAGTTAAAATAGTGTTTTCATGGGGAGCCACCGTCCTGGCGGCTATAGTGATATCCTTCCCGCTCATGTACCGTTCAGCGCTGGGAGCTTTCGAGCAGGTGGACAGGAACCTTGTTTACTCGGCGCGCACGCTGGGAATGGGAGAGGGGCGGATATTCTGGCGTATAGTCATGCCGTTGGCGCTACCCGGCGTCGTGTCGGGCGGCGTGCTTGCTTTCGCGCGCGGACTGGGAGAGTTTGGCGCTACCGCGATGATAGCGGGTAACATAGCGGGTAAAACGAGGACGCTGCCGCTGGCTATATATTCTGCGGTGGCGGGCGGCGATATGGCCACAGCAGGGGAGTACGTCATCATCATACTGCTGATTTCCTTTTTAGGGGTGGTGGGTATAAACGCTTTCACTATGAGCGGGAGGCGGCAGTGGAGGGAACGGAGCGGATGAGCCTTCACGTCGACATAAAAAAGAAATACAAAGGGTTTTCGCTGAACGTGCGGTTTTCATCCGGCCCCTCGCCGCTGGGCATACTGGGCGCTTCGGGAAGCGGTAAGACGCTGACGCTAAAATGCATTGCGGGCATAGAGACGCCGGACGAAGGCAGAATAGAACTGAACGGCCGGCTGCTCTACGATTCGCACGGACACGTAAACGTAAAGCCTCAGCAGCGCAAAGTTGGCTACATGTTCCAGAACTACGCGCTCTTTCCGCATATGACTGTGGAGCAAAACATTGCATGTGTGCTTACGGGAGGCAAACACAAAAAGCAGGAGCAGACAGCGGGTTTACTTGAACATTTTGATATAGCCGGATTGAAAGGCCGTTACCCTTCGCAATTGTCCGGCGGGCAGCAGCAGCGGGTAGCGCTCGCGCGCATACTGGCGTACGGGCCGGAATTAATGCTTCTGGACGAGCCTTTTTCCGCGCTGGACGCTTACATGAGGGAAAAACTTCAGCTCGATATGCTCAATTTGCTGGAAGAGGAGTATAATGGAGGGGTGGTCATGGTCACGCACAGCAGGGACGAAGTGTACCGCATGTGCGATGAGCTGCTCGTTATAGAGGACGGGGAAGTGCTTGCGTCCGGCAGTACGAAGCAATTATTTGATGCTCCGGTGAACGTTCAGGCAGCGCGCCTCACCGGCTGCAAGAACATCTCCCGCGTCAAAATTGCGGGCGGGGACGAAGTTTTTGCGGAAGACTGGGGAATAAAACTGAAGGTAGCCGGGCAGATAGATGATAGCATAAACCACATAGGAATACGCGCTCACGATTTCATGCCTGTGGACTGCGCGGAGGGTGAAAACCGAATACGCGTCGAGGTATTGCGGCGCATGGAGAACCCATTTGAGTGGAGCGTTGTGTTTAAGAGCGCGGACGCGCCTAAGGGCGGCGGGATTTGGTGGATGTACGGCAAGCGGGCGGGCGTACCGGATGTTCCTAAATACCTTATGGTTCCGCCGGAGAAAATATTACTGTTGAGAGGTTGATGGTATTGGGCACAAATCATTTTGATTCTGAGGGCCGGGCCGTGATGGTGGACGTTTCGCAAAAGGATGAAACGGAGCGCAGCGCAACGGCCTGCGGCAGGATAAGCCTTAACGAAGCAGCGTTCAATGCGGTTTTGCAGGGAAACGCGAAAAAAGGCGATGTATTGGGAGTGGCGCGCATAGCCGGGATTATGGCGGTCAAGCGCACATCGGAACTCATACCCCTGTGCCACAGCCTTGCCTTGGAACAGGCGGCCATAGAGTTCACGCACGACGAAGCGAAGCGGGAGATCGAGGCGAGGTGCACCGTGAGTTCGCGCGGCC
>JAVBSU010000121.1:0-9479 GCA_031556555.1 Christensenellaceae bacterium | reverse complement strand
ACCGCGTTGCAGCCCGCCTCGGCCAGGTTGGCGACGAGCATGCTGTGATGGTAAGTGCCCGGCGCTTCCAGCATCAGGCGTGTTAGCAGCGGGCTGTTGGGCGTTGATATCTCAAGGAGTTTGGTCGGTGTCGTCAGCTTGAATATGCTCTCTATTATCGGCAGGACGCCTATGCTCGCGATACCGCACAGCAGCCCCACTCCGGCGATTATCGCCATGTTGCTCAGCATTTGCTGCATTGTCAGCCTTCCCAGCAGCCAGAGCATGGCCTGAATGACTACCCCCGGTATTGCAGCCATCACTCCCGCCGTTATGAGCCGCGAGCGGTAGCGCATGTCCTTTACCATGCAAATAGCGAAAAAGCTGCCTATTATCATGCTAAGCAGCGCTATGAGCGACTGGCTGTCCAAAAAGTCCTGCCCGCCCGACGTAACGCTCATCAAAAGCAGCGACAGGAACACGCTGTACACCATCGCGTTCTTGGGCGAGAGCAGCACCGCCCCCAGTAATACAAAGAGGAACACGGGGTAGACCATCACGCTTATTGCCTGCCCAACTGCGGTTAGTATGCTTGCGGAGGCCGTGAGTATGCAAAGTATCGCTACTTTTTTCGTATCGCTTAAAAGGCGCAGGTTGAACACCGCCAAAAACACCGTGTACATGAAGAACATCAGCACTACGTAAATTATAACCGCGTAGTATGGCTGGGCGGACGTGCCTTCGGACACGAGCAGGCCCTGCTGCTTCAAGAGCTCGTACTGCTCCTCCGTCACTACGTTGCCCTTCTGCACTATATTCTGGTTTTTCTTGTATTCAACAGGCGGAACAGCCGCAGCCGCCTTGTCCTTTTCCTCCTGGGTCTTTTGCTCGTCGAAGACCATGTTCGCTTCCAGCCTTTCGGCTAAAAGCTTTGTTAAAACCGTCTCCTGGTTTATGGTTAGGCGCAGCCGCTGCACCACGTCCGAGCTTATGTACGGACGTGTGTACTCTATAAAGTCTTCCGTTATGCCGTTGTCAAGTTCGCTCTGTACACGCCGCTCGGTAACGCTCATGAGGTCTGAAAGCTCGCTCTTGGTCATTGATATTATGGTGTTAACGTCCTGGCTGTCAATGTAGCCGGGCAGCATTCCTTTGATTTCGTTAAGCTGCTCCTCGCTTAGGAAAGACTGCCAATCCACCTTATGCGGGTCGAGCTCCTGCGCTGTGTAGGGCGATGGCGAAGCCGCGGCATCCGTCGTAGGCGAAGCGGCGCTTGCGCTCCGCGCCTCCTGCTCCTGTTTTTGCTTCCGGTCTTCGAGGTAGGCATTCTCCGCGTAGGCTCTCGCCTCGTCGAACGCATTGAGGTCTGTATCTATGTTGTTAATTACCTGTTTGCTGATGTCCGGGTTTATTTTGTACAGCGCCTGGACATTGGTCTGCGCCTCTTCCCTTTTGCGCTGCGTCGCCGTCTCGTCGACAAAGTCATTGGGTGCGGTTATGGTTTCGGGCGATATCTCGCCCTGCTTTATGTCGTATGTCTGGGGCGCAAGGGTCATTACTCCCGTGACTATACAGATCACAAGCGTGCCAAGAGCCATGATCAGGTTTATCGCGATTTTCTTTTTTTGCCCGGCGGAGTATTTTCCCATAATGTTTCCCAGTGCTAAACTATGGAGCCTTTTTTCCTGCTCTCGTACTTTTCGTAAGCCCGGATTATGCCTTTCACCAGCGGGTGCCTTACGACGTCCTTGTGAGTAAGGTATATGGTTTCAACACCGTCTATCCCCTTTAATATCTCAACCGACCTCTTAAGCCCCGAAGCGCGCTCACGGGGCAGGTCTATCTGGGTTATGTCGCCCGTCACCACAACTTTCGACCCCTCGCCGAACCTCGTCAGGAACATTTTAAGCTGCTCGCTGGTGCAGTTCTGGGCCTCGTCAAGTATTATGAACGAGTCGCTTATTGTCCTGCCGCGCATGTAGGCCAGCGGAGCGACTTCTATCGTCCCTTTCTCGGAAAGCCGCGCGTAGGCGTCCGCGCCCATAAAATCATACAGCGCGTCGTAGAGCGGCCTTAAATACGGATCCACCTTGTTCTGTAAGTCGCCCGGCAAAAAGCCGAGATTCTCGCCCGCTTCCACCGCTGGGCGCGTGAGGATAATGCGCGACACCCTCTTGTTTTTGAGCGCGACGACAGCCATGGCCATGGCGAGGTAGGTCTTGCCCGTGCCCGCCGGCCCTATGCAAAAGACAACTGTGTTTTCCTTTATTGCGCTTATGTACTGCTTCTGCCCGTAAGACTTACACTTTACCTGCTTTCCCTTGGATGTTATCGCAACGACGTCCGACATCATCTGCGTCACTTCGCCGCCGTGGCCGTCCGTTACCATGTCGTACGCGTAGTTTACCGTGTTTTTGTCTATATTCTCATTCTTGTTGTACATGGCCTTGAGGATTTCAATGACCTCGGCCGCCAAGTTGACGTCACGGTCCTCCCCGCTTAATACAATCCCGCCCTCGCTGGCGCGGATTATTACATTCAGCTTTTCGGATAGCAGATTGACATTTTCGTCAAAGCTGCCGAAAATACCCGCCATCTGTTCCATGCTGTCAAAAAATACATCTGATTTAGTTTGTGCCAATACTGTTTTTCCCTCCGGTCGTTCGAAAAAAATATACTCTAGGATTTTACCACAAAGGTCTGAAAAAAGCTAATCAGGTTCAACTCCCGGTTCTTGGTATTCCTTTTGTGTCTTGGTATCGCTTCGCGATGATTGTATGCCTCCGGCGGCTTAAGAGGGTTGCACCCTCTTAAGAATCTCCGGCTTTCTTGCGGCGCGGCTTGGGGTTTCTTAAGGGGCGAAAGCCCCTTAAGTCGCCGAAGGCGAAACTATTAATTCCGCCGGAGGCTCCTTGACCAAAGAGGAATACCAGCAAGCTTTCCTTTGAGCCAATTGCCCATTACTCCCACAATATAAAAACCCGGTATCCAAAGACGCCGGGTTCATTAATCAAGTAAAAACCTCAGTGTTTTCTCTTACGTGCGGCTTCCGCCTTCTTTTTGCGCTTAACGCTCGGCTTTTCATAGTGCTCACGCTTCCTGATCTCGGCCAAAACGCCCGCGCGCGCGCATTTACGCTTAAACCTTCTAAGAGCGCTTTCCAGTGTTTCGTTTTCGCCAACGCGTATCTCTGACATCCTTTTCCCCTCCTCCCATACTCAGCCCCTTTGCCGAAAGTACGGGGAGCTCAGTTTCGTAGCAATAACATTATAGTAGAAAATACTTTTTGTGTCAATGAATTTAACGGCAATGAGGCTAATAAAGTTTAGCCTGGAGGCCATTTAAGCCTCCTTCCGCCAAGGAGGTGCATATGGAGGTGGCCGACGGTCTGCCCGCCGTCGCCGCCGGTGTTTATGACCAGCCTGAAGCCCGATGCGTCGAGGCCCTGCTCTTTGGCTATCTCACGCGCCGCTTCCATCATGGCGCAGACCGCTTCACAGTGGCCGCCTTCAAGATCCATGACCGAGGCCACATGCTGCTTTGGAATTATTAAAACGTGCACGGGCGCTTTTGGTTCTATGTCCTCAAACGCCAGCACCGCGTCGTCTTCGTATACTTTTTTAGAGGGTATGGCCCCGTCCCTTATCTTGCAAAACAAGCAGTCTTCCATTTCGTTACTCCTTTACCAGTTCTCCGTATATCGCGCCACGGCCAGCCTTCCTGAGAAGTACATCCCCGCAGCTCCCCAGCTCGCCGCCCGGCGCGCGCACCTTTAAATACCTTGCCGTGCGTCCTTCCATATAACCGCCGCGCTCCTGCTCAAACAGGACGCTGTGCACTTCGCCGATAAAGTTTCCGGCGTAGTCCTCTTCCATCCTCTTGCCCAGTTCGATCAGCCCGGCCGCCCGTTCCCTGCTTAGCGCCATGGGGATTTGCGGCATTGCGGCCGCCGCCGTACCCTCCCGCTTTGAATATGGGAACACGTGCAGCCGGGCGAAACCCACTTTTCGGACAAATTCGAAAGTTTCACCGAATTCCGCTTCGCTCTCACCCGGAAAGCCGGTTATAACGTCCGTCGTGATGGCTGGACGGTCGAAATCGCTTCTCAGCTTCTGTATGCGCTCAGCGTATTCACCGGGCGCGTAGTGCCGGTTCATGCGCTCAAGCACAGTTACGCTTCCGCTTTGCAGCGACACGTGGAAGTGCGGGCATACTTTGTCCATCCCGCTCAGGGCGTCCACAAATCCATCCGTGAGTATGTGCGGTTCGAGCGAGCCCAGCCGTATCCTTTTAATCCCGCCTATGCCGTTTAAGCGTTCGAGCAGGCCAACTAAGCCTTCTTCCGAATTATATGACGAAATGTGTATCCCGGTCAACACTATTTCAGCCGTCCCGCGCGCGGCCAGCCTCTCCGCCTCGCGGACTACTTCTTCCGCCCGCCGCGACCGCGCCCTGCCCCGTACGTAGGGTATTATGCAGTAGCTGCAAAAATTGTCGCAGCCCTCCTGTATTTTGATGTAAGCGCGGGTCAGCTCGCCTCCAGAGCTGACGCTGAGCTCTTCGAAATCTTCTTGCTCAAATACATGCACCGCGTTCGTCCGCTTGCCCGCGAGGCAGCCGTTGACGATATCTACTATGTCCGCTCGTCCGGATGTGCCCACGACCGCGTCCACCCCGAGTTCATTCATCAGCTCATTGGAATGGTTCTGCGCGAGGCAGCCGCACACCAGCACCGCCGCGCCGGGGTTGTCCTTCACGGCGCGCCGGATGAAATTCCTCGACTTCTTGTCCGCGACGTTCGTGACTGTACATGTGTTTATGAGGCACACGTCCGCGGGCGTCCCGAATTCCACCTGCTCAAAGCCCGCGTTGCCGAGCAGTTCCATCATCGCTGTAGTGTCGTAGCGGTTTACCTTGCAGCCCAGCGTGTAGGCGCTGACTTTCTTCATGGGCGGCCACCGTACTCGTACGTTATCATGGCCAGCGCCGCCGGCCCGGCGCTTTCCGCCCGGAGGATGAGTTTCCCCAGCGATACAGCGCGCGCTCCCGCGCCCGTGACCGCCTCAACTTCTTCCGCCGTAAAACCGCCTTCCGGCCCGATTATGAGAGCTATTTCTTCCGGAGTTTCTTTTCGCAACACATCTTTTAACGGCTGCGCCCCGCCCTCGTAGCAAAGTAGCGCGAACTTGCCGCGGATGTGTTCGGCCAGCCCGCCGAACTCCATTATATCGTCCACACCCGGCACGATGGAGCGCCCGCACTGCTTTGCCGCTTCCAGCGCCACCCTGCCCGCGCGTTCCACAAAGTTGCCGCCCGGCTTGGGCCGCTTCACGCAGCGTTCGCTCAGGAACGGAGTGAACGAAAAGGCCCCCAGCTCCGTGCACTTCTGCACGGCGTAAGAAAAGTGGTCGTGCTTTATCACGGCCTGGCAGATATCAACTTTAACTCCGGGTTCGACTTTTGAAAGTTCCCTGCCGACGATACGCGCGTCCACGCCGCCGTCCCGGATAGCGGCTATCGTTGCCGTATAATCGTAGCCGCTGCCGTCGAAGAGTATTAGAGCGTTCCCCCCGGCCATGCGCAGCACGCGCGTTATGTGCCCGGCTTCAGCGCCTTCTATCGTAACGCTGCCGCCGTCTATTTTTTTATCAACGTAAAAACGCCTCATCCTTTGTATATGCACGCTACTGCGCGCCACTCGCCGTCTTCCAGTATTTTCACCGGCCTGAAACCGTTTTGTTTGAGGCTGGCCTCGACGTCCTCAAGGCGCGAATCTATTATGCCCGAACAAATGAACGTCGCGTTGCGCGCCACGTGGTTCACAACCTCCGGCGCAAGCCGTATTATAATGTCCGCTATTATGTTCGCAACGACGATATCCGCCTTAACGTCCGCGTCCAGCGCGCTAAGGAGATCCGACTTCATGACGCGCGCGCGCTCCCCGCCGCCGTTGAACTCTATGTTCTTCGCCGCGGCTTCCACAGCCACCTCGTCGAAATCCAGGGCGTAAACCTCTCCCGCCCCCAGCGCGATGGCCGCCGCGCTCAATATGCCGCTGCCCGTGCCCACGTCTATTACGCGCGCGCCCGGTTCCATGTATTCTTCCAGCAGCTTCACGCACATGCGCGTCGTCTCGTGCGTGCCCGTTCCAAACGCCATGCCCGGGTCGATCTCTATGACGATCTCGTCCCTGTCCGGCGCGTACTCCTCCCATGTCGGTTTTACAACAATGGTATCCGACAGTTTTACCGGCTTGAAGTAGGCCTTCCAGGCGTTCGCCCAGTCGTCCTCGTCCACCTCTTCCGTCACAATCTCGAGGCTGCCCAGCGCTACGCCAACGCCCTGGCCGTTAAGTCCGTCCAGCCGTTCCCGGATATCGCTTAAAGCGTCTTCCGCGCCGCCCGCAAAGTAAGCGCTCACGCTGAAATCGCGGTCAACAAGAACCTGCTCGTCCACATATTCGTCCGGCGCTGGCCAGTCCACCGCCATCTCCGACGCACTGCCCTCCACCGCGACGCCCTGCGCTCCGGCCTCCATAAGGATTCCGGCAATAAGCTCTTCCGCCGCCCTATCCGTCAGTACTTTTACTTTTAGCCACTTCACACCCGCCTTCCCCCTTCAATCAATATATACCTTTATGGTATTATACAACAAAAACACCCTGCCGGACAAGCGTCCTGAGGGCATTGCGCCACAGCATACGCAAAAACGCGGGGCGCGCCCCGCGTTTTTGCTCAATCTATTATATAAACGAGCTTTTTTGAACCAACATTCACATCATCCACGTCCAGCCATCTTTCATGGTTAGAACGCATCTTTTGGTTTTGAAAACTCATTTTTGTTGAGCTTTGTTTTGTCCGCGAAATCCTGGAGCATTTTTTTCTGCTTGTCATTTAGCCGCTTGGGTATCTCGATGTTTGCGCGTATGTAAAGGTCTCCCACCCTGCTGCTGTTGAGGTGCTTTATGCCCTTGCCCTTCAGCCGGAACACAGTCCCGGGCTGCGTGCCCTCGTTTATTTTGTACTTCACCTTGCCGTCCAGCGTAGGGACCTGTATCTCCGCGCCCAGCGCCGCCTGCACCATGTTAACGCTGAGGTCGATGTAAAGGTCGTACCCAAGGCGTTCGAAAAGCTTGTGCGGGCGCACTGTTATGTATATCTGGAGGTCTCCCGCCGGTCCGCCCATCCTGCCCGCGTTGCCCGCGCCTCGCATGGTTATTACCTGGCCGTTGTCGATACCCGCGGGTATGTCCACCGTTATGGAACGCTGCTTCGCCGCCGTCCCCGAGCCCTTGCACGTATCGCAGGGAGAATCCACCACGCTGCCCTCGCCGCCGCAAGTCGAGCAGGTCTGGTAGTTGACAAAGCTGCCGAACATCGTCTGCTGCTGCGTCTTCTGCTTTCCGCTGCCCCCGCACGCCGTGCAAGTCTTGCGCTCCGTCCCGTCCTTCGCGCCCGTGCCGCCGCACGTCTCGCACTTTTCGGTGCGGTTTATGCTCATTGTCTTCTTGGCGCCGGCCGCGGCTTCCTCGAAGTTTATTTTCATGTTTACGCGTATGCCCTGGCCTTTTTGCGGGCCCGTTTGAGCGGAAGAACGCATCCCTCCGCCAAAAAGGTTGTCAAAAATATCCGAGAAACCGCCAAACCCCGAAAAGCTCTCGTCGCCAAATCCGCCGAAGCCCGAAAAACCTCCGCCCCCGCCACCCATGTTCATGTCGGCGTTGCCAAAGGTATCGTACTGCTGGCGCTTCTTGTCGTCGGACAGCACCTGGTAAGCTTCGTTTATCTCTTTGAATTTATGCGCGGCCGCGTCGTCTCCCTTGTTCATGTCGGGATGGTACTGCTTCGCCAGCTTCCTGTATGCGCTTTTTATTTCTTCAGCGCTGGCGCTTTTTTCAACGCCCAGCGTCTCGTATAAGTCTTTTGCCAATTACCATAGCCCCTTTTGTTTATAGAATATCTTCTTAGGGGCTTTGCCCCTAAAACCCCACAAGGGCCAGTCGATCCCACTTCGCTATGGACTCGCTGTGCGCTTAAGCGCTTGCTCGTCTCATGCTCAGTAGACACTGCCCTCGCTGCATCTCGCACAGCGAGCGCTCGCTCCGTGTCCCCTTGACCCGGCTCACTACGTTCGCCAGCTTTTTATATTATTATGCGAACGAAGTGAGCGGGGGTCTGGGGAGCGAGCTCCCCAGCGGGTCCGGGCCGAGCCCGGTTTTATTTTCAGTCCTTCTTCTCCTCGTCTTCGTCGACCACTTCATAGTCGGCGTCAACGACGTTGTCGTCATGCTGCGCTTCGCCTTCACCGCCACCCGGCTGCCCGCCGCCTCCCGCGGCGTTCGCCGCCGCGTCCTGCTGCTGGTATACTTTGCCAAAGGTATCGAACGAAAGCTTTTGCAGTTTGTCGGTCTCATCCTTTATCTTGTCGATGTCGGTACCCTTCATTGCCGCGCGCACCGCGTCCATTGCCTCTGTAAGGGCTTTTTTCTCGTCTTCCGAAACCTTGTCGCCAAGATCCTTCATGGCCTTTTCAGTCTGGTACACGAGGGCGTCGGCGTTGTTCTTCACTTCAACTTCCGCCTTGCGGTCCTTGTCCTCCTGCGCGTACTGCTCTGCTTCCTTGACCGCCCTGTCTATGTCCGCGTCGGAAAGGTTGGACGACGCTGTTATGGTTATGTTCTGCACGTTGCCCGTGCCCATGTCCTTGGCCGAGACGTGCACTATGCCGTTCGCGTCGATGTCGAATGTAACCTCTACCTGCGGCACGCCTCGCGGGGCCGGGGCTATGCCCGTCAGGTTGAACCTGCCCAGCGTCTTGTTGTAGGCCGCCATTTCACGCTCGCCCTGGAGCACGTGTATTTCAACGCTCGTCTGCCCGTCCGCCGCCGTGGAGAATATCTGGCTCTTCTTGGCGGGGATGGTCGTGTTCCTGTCTATTAGCTTTGTGAACACGCCGCCCATTGTTTCTATGCCGAGCGAGAGTGGCGTTACGTCGAGTAGCAGCACGTCTTTGACTTCGCCGCCCAGAACGCCCGCCTGTATGGCGGCGCCCATGGCTACGCACTCGTCGGGGTTGATGCCCTTGAAAGGCTCTTTGCCCGTTATGCGCTTTACCATTTCCTGCACAGCGGGAGTACGCGAGGACCCGCCGACCAGTATCACTTTATCTATATCGGAATTGGATATGCCCGCGTCCTTTATAGCGCTCACGGCGGGGCCTTCCGTCTTGGCGACGAGGTCTGCCGTGAGTTCGTCGAACTTGGCCCTTGAAAGCGTCAGGTCAAGGTGCTGCGGCCCGCTTTGATCCGCCGTTATGAACGGAAGGTTTATGTTCGTCTGCATAACGCCCGAGAGCTCTATTTTTGCCTTTTCCGCCGCTTCCTTAAGGCGCTGCATCGCGATTTTGTCTTTGGACAGGTCTACGGCGTTCGATTTCTTGAACTCCGCAACCATCCACCCCACTATCTTATCGTCAAAGTCGTCGCCTCCGAGGCGGTTGTT
>JAVBSU010000022.1:0-13101 GCA_031556555.1 Christensenellaceae bacterium | reverse complement strand
GCCGCTCCATTTGATTTCCATGCCGGCGGCGGTGAAGGCCGCGTTAACGAAATCGCGTACAGTCCTGGTCTCGCCTGTGGCTATGACGAAATCGTCCGCGGCATCCTGCTGGAGCATGAGCCACATGGCTTTAACGTAGTCCGCCGAATGGCCCCAGTCGCGCTTGGCGTCCATGTTGCCGAGTTCTAAAACTTCGTCTTTGCCAGCTTTTATCCTGGCAACGGCGTTTGTTATCTTGCGTGTGACGAATTCTATGCCGCGCCGCTCGCTCTCGTGGTTGAAGAGTATTCCCGAGCAGGCGAACATGCCGTAGCTCTCGCGGTAATTCTTCGTTATCCAGTGGCCGTAAAGTTTAGCCACGCCGTAAGGGCTCCGCGGGTAAAACGGAGTGTTCTCGGTTTGCGGAACCTCCTGCACGAGCCCGAACATTTCGGACGTGGAAGCCTGGTAAAACCTGGCTTCGGGTTTTACGGTGCGGATGGCCTCAAGAAGGTTGGTCACCCCGATGCCGTCTATCTCGGAAGTAGCTATTGGCTGCTCCCAGGACGTCGCGACGAACGACTGCGCAGCGAGATTGTAGACTTCGTCCGGTTGCGAGGATTTTACCGTGTTCACGAGGGAGGCTAAGTCCGTCATGTCCGCGTAAATAAAGTTGATCTTGTCTTTTATGTGCTCAACGTTGCCGTAATCGGCCACGCTCTTCCGGCGCATAACGCCCGAGACTTCGTACCCTTCGCCGAGGAGCAGTTCGCTTAAGTACGAACCATCCTGGCCGGTTATCCCTGTTATCAAAGCTTTTTTCAAAACTCTCACCCTCCTTTTAGCGCAATTATAACATACGGATAATCATTATGCCAACCACCCAGAAAAAGTGGTGTGGCGTCAAGCCAAAATTATGTTAACAATTATTTTACATCGTGGCAATATGTAAAAAGGAACCAAAGAAGGGCTTACACGTCAAAATATATGAAACGAACAAAGGCCAAAGTTCCGAAGAATCAACGCGTGGTTTCAATTGAAAATACTATATACCAGGAGGACGCAAATATGAAAAAAATTCTCATTATTCTGATTTGCATGTTGCTTATCGCGTCAATATCGGGCTGTTCGGGTGGAAGTCTCTTCCCAGCCGCCTCGGAAGGCAACTACGGGATGGAGCCGGCCGAACCGGCTCCGGCAGGCGGTATGATTACGGAAGAGTATACGGATGAATACGCCATGGAAGCGGAGAGCGGGGAAAGCGTGGCGAAGAGCGAAGGCGGTTTGAACGGCCTGCCCAGCATAGACGTGCCGGACACCGACCGCAAACTGATCTACTCGGCCAGCTTCGACATAAGCACGAAGAATTACGACAGCGACTATTCCGCTATAAAAACAGAGCTCTCGGCCGTCAACGGCTACGTGCAGAGCGAAAGCAGCTACACAACCGGCGCGGGAACGCGCCACTCAAGCTTTACGCTGCGCGTGCCCGTATCTGATTACAACGCCTTTCTGGACAAAATATCCGGCATCGGCAAGGTAATGGACAAGCAGATATCCACCGAGGACGTTTCGGATACTTACTTCGACACAGAGGCGCGCATCGAGATACTCGAGCAGCGCAAAGCGCGGCTCATGGAGCACCTTGATAGGGCTACAAAGATGTCCGATATAATAGAGCTCGAAGCGGAACTGTCCGATGTGCTCTACGAAATCGACCAGCTTAAAGGCACCAAGCGCCACCTTGATAACCTTGTGGACTACACGACTGTGGGAGTGGAACTCAATGAGGAGGCCTCGGTCGAAACGATAACGCCTGAAACCGAAGAGCCGCTTGGAGACCGCGCGTCAAACGCTTTCAGCATATCCATGGCCGGTACGGGCAAGTTCCTTGAAAACCTGCTGGTCGGACTGGCGGCGGCGGTTCCTGTGCTCATAATAATAGGTATAGTAGTAGCGGTGGTCCTGGTGATAGTTACGCTTTCAAAGCGGCGCTCGCATAAGAAAAACAACGGGAGGTGAGTGTGATGAAGAAAGTAATTGCTTGTGTGTTTCTAGCGGCTATGATGCTTGTGTCTGCGGCGTTCGCGCCGTCCATAGACTACGGTGCGGTGGCGTCATTCGGCGAGCGGCTGCTAAGTGAGGTGCGCGCGTCGGGCGAAGAAAACCCCATTGTATCCCCGATATCGGCATACACAGCGCTTTGCATGGCGTATGCCGGAGCGGACGGGAAGACGGCGGATGAGTTTGAGGCCCTGTTGGGGGTAAGCGGCGGTGAGGCGAACGGGCTGTGCGCCGCCATACGGCAAAAGCTTGCGGGCATAGGGGGCAATACAACTATGAACGCGGCTGATTCCATCTGGATAGACGACAAGGTAGACTTAGAACAAAGCTATCTCGAATTGCTGATCAAATATTACGATGCGGAAGTGCTGCGAAAGAATTTGCAGGCGGAAGGCGTAGTGGATGATGTAAACGGATGGATTGAGGAGAAGACAAACGGGCTGATCCCCTCCATGCTGGATAGTATCGACGAGAACGCGCTGCTCCTGCTGATCGACACCATATACATGGACGCGAAATGGCAACTGCCCTTCGAGTACGGCAACACGTGGCAGGATGTGTTCAACGCCCCGGACGGCGAAGTCGAGACAGACTTTATGCACGATACATACTATGACTGCGCATACATCGATGACGGCCAGTATGAAGGGATCACGCTGCCTTACGACGACGGTAAACTAGCTTTTATGGCGGTAAAGCCGAAGGAAGGCGGGCCGTTTGAGGCGGAGCTCACGGGCGGCGGCTTGGCGGACTGGCTCAGTAGTACAAAGCATGCCAAGGAAGTTATACTGACCCTGCCCAAGATAGACGTGGAATACGATGTGGATTTGGCAGGCGCGCTCCGGAATATGGGGCTTAATGAGGCGTTCGACCCCAATATGGCTGATTTCTCAAAGATGGGGGCGTCGGACGAGGGCAATATCTGCATCAGCAAGGTGCTGCAAAACGTAAAGATGAGAGTGGACGAGGAAGGCACCGAGGCGGCCGCCGCGACTGTAATTGATATGGTGGCGGGCGCGGCGCCTCCCGATGGGGAACTGCCGGTGGAGCTTATATTCGACAGCCCATTCGCCTACGCGGTGATAGACGTCGAGACGGGCGTCCCGCTCTTTATGGGAATACTGGACAGGCCGGTGGAGGCGGCTTGATGGCTTGACATTGAAAACCCGGTAATTTATAATCTTTACTAACGAATAGGGTGCCACGAAGGCGCTGTCCTTCCCCAAGAACCGGGGATGCGCCTTTGTGGTATTTTTATTTTGGAGGAAAGATATTGATGAGTAAAAAAATAATTGCTATTATCTTTGTACTGGCCTTTGCCGTGTCCGGGGCGGGATTCGCCGCAGGTGGCGGCGTAACGGATTCGGTTATTGTGGCAATGAGCCCCGAATCGGAGCCGGAGGAAGGTTTTGACCCGGCGTACGGCTGGGGCGCGGGCGAGCACGTGCACGAACCGCTGATACAAAGCACGCTAACCGTTACCAACGCCGACATGAGCATAGGCTACGACCTGGCTACGGACATGTCCTCAAGCGGGGACGGCCTCGTGTGGACTGTAGAGATAAGGGAAGACGCGTACTTCACGGACGGGGAACCGCTTACGGCGGAGGACGTGGCCTTCACTTACAACACGGTCAGGGATACGACTTCGGTGGCTGATTTCACCATGCTGGAAGAAGCCGTGGCGACGGGCGGATACGAGGTGGAATTCCATATGAACCGGCCATATTCAATGTGGCCGTACACTATGGCGGTGACGGGCATAGTCCCGGCCCACGCTTACGGCGACGGTTACGGACGCAATCCGATCGGCTCGGGCCGCTATATTCTCAAACAGTGGGACGTGGGCCAGCAGGTTATACTGGAGGCCAACCCGGATTACTACGGCGAAGCTCCGCTGATGGAAAAGGTGACGATAGTATTCATGGGGGAGGATACCGCTTTCGCCGCGGCCAAAGCGGGCGCGGTGGACGTTGCGTACACGCCGGCCGCCTACTCCGGCCAGCAGGTTGACGGCTACAGCCTTCTGGACGTAAAGACGGTGGACAACAGGGGCATAAACCTTCCCGCCGCGTTGCCGGACGGAACGATGGGTAATGGCGTAACCGCCGGCGCGGCAATGCGCCAGGCCATAAACATGGGAATAGACCGGGACGAGATGATCCAAAACGTGCTGAACGGCTACGGTTCGCCCGCGTACAGCGTGTGCGACGGCATGCCATGGTTCAGCGAAGATATGGCCGTGAAATTTGACCGTGACGCCGCGAACGCCCTCCTGGACGGCGCGGGCTGGGTTATGGGAGATGACGGTGTAAGGGTAAAGGACGGCGTGCGGGCGGAGCTCACGCTGCTTTACCCCGTGGGCGATACCGTACGGCAAATGCTGGCGGCTGACGCGGCGAACCAGATGAAGGAGCTCGGCATAGCCGCAAATATAGAGGGCGTGGGCTGGGACACCGCTTACGCGCGCGCACTGCAAAACCCCATGGTGTGGGGTTGGGGCGCGCACACGCCAATGGAGCTCTACAACATATACCACACGGCGGAGGGCGGTACGGCAAGGTATTCGCCGTACGCCAGCGAGAGCGTGGACGCGTACATGGACGGGGCTATGGAGTCGGCCGATCTCGAAGAGTCCTACGAATTGTGGAAAAAAGCTCAATGGGACGGCGAGGGCGGAATAGCCGCGGATGTCCCGTGGGTGTGGCTGGTGAATATTGACCACCTTTACTTTGTGCGGGACGGCCTTAATATAGCCGAACAAAAGCTTCACCCGCACGGGCACGGCTGGTCTATCGTTAATAATGTGGATAGATGGTCGTGGAGCGCTTGAACGATGGATGCGGACGATGACGTGTTTTCGTTTATGTACTTTCTTCTTCTCTGAAGAAAGTACCAAAGAAGAAGCGTGGTGGACACTCCGTTCCCCCACGCCCCCTATCATTGGCTGTATGACGTCATCGGGATTTCACCGGCATAACCTCTCAGAGTGGACGCCTTCGGGGGCGGAAGCCGCAGTATAGCGAAGCGGGTTTTGAAAATTCCTATAGCTTCCGGAGACGGCCTTAACCATTATTTCACCGAAAACACGTATTCCGTATGGTGCGTATACTCATCGCCCGCTTTCAGTATTGCGGAGGGGAAGGCGGGTTTGTTTGGCGCGTCGGGGAAGCCCTGGGTTTCGAAGCACACGCCGTAGAATGGGCCGTACGTTTTGCCGTCCCTGCCCACGAACCCTTCGGGCAGGCCCTGCGACGTATAGACCTGCATGCCCGGCTGGTCGGTTATTACTTCCATGAACCTTCCCGACTTGGTATCGTACAGCGTGGCCGCGCGCCTCATGCCGCTGCCGTCTATTACGAAGTTGTTGTCGTACCCGCCGCATATCTTGATCGATGGGAAGGAATCCTCGAATATCCGCTCGCCGATTTTGCGGGGTTGGTTGAAATCCAGCGGCGTGCCCGCCACCGGAGCGATTTCGCCGGTAGGTATGAGTTCGCTGTCCGTGGGCGTGTAGTACTGTGCGAAAACTTCCATGACCTGGCCCAGCATTGGCCCGCTCATGCCGTTGAGGTTGAAGTACGAGTGGTTGGTGAGGTTGATCACTGTGTCGGCGCCGCTGGTGGCGCGGTAGCTGATGTCCACCGCGTTGCCGTCCGTGAGGGTGTAGCGCACCTCAACCGTAAGGCTTCCTGGATAGCCTTCCTCGCCATCACGGCTCACATAGGTGAGTTTAAGTGTATCGCCGTCCACTTCGTGATCCCACACCTTTTTGGAGAAATTATCCACGCCGCCGTGGAGCTGGTTCTTGCCCTCTGTGGGCGTGAGTTCGTAGGCTTTGCCGTTAAGTGTGAAGCGCGCGCCGCCTATGCGGTTGGCAAACCGGCCCACCGTGCTGCCCATGTAAGGGTGGCCGGCCATGTAATCGTCCACGGAATCGAGCCCCAGGACGACGTCCGCGTAATCGCCGTTTTTGTCCGGGACTTTAACGGAAGTCAGCGTAGCGCCGTAGTTGGTGACGTTCATCGTCATTCCGGCGCTGTTTGCAAAGTGGAATAAATACACGCCCTTGCCCTGTAATTCTCCCATGAGTTTGCTATCTATCATGATACCGCCTCCTATTCTTTCGATACAATTATAATACCATAACGTTTTAAGACGGGCCAATCTGTTTATTAGGATATTAATGTGTAAATATTTAAAAATAGTGAGGAGATGATTTTCATGCCAGCTTTTGCAAATCCGTATGGGGGAGATGTGCCCAGGAAGATGAGCAAGGAAGAACTGATCCAGTCGCTGAGGCTGGACATTGCGGGGGAACTCGAAGCGATATTCCTCTACGACGCGCATGTACTGGCCACGGACGATCCGCTTGCCAAGGCGGTGCTGGCCGACATACGCGACGAGGAGAAAGCCCATATAGGCGAGCTTATGACGCTGCTTAGACATCTTGACCCCGCCGAGGCGGAGCACTTTGCCAGCGGAACGCAGGAAGTGCGGGAGATGATGGCGGAGTTGGGGATAAACCCCGACGCCAAAAGCGGTTCGGGCGGCACGGTCGGCAGCCTTATAGAATGATTAGGAGGATGTGAGAATGGATTACTTAGCAAGAGATACGTCGACCTTTTCCGAGGAATTCTGGAGCGGACTCGATAAGGTCGTTGTGGAGGCGGCGAGCAGGATTCTTGTGGGCAGGAGGTTCCTGACCATATTCGGCCCGCTCGGCCCGGGTCTCCAGGGAATAAACATTGACAGCGACGACAAGACGGAAGAGCACGACGACGGCGTGGTAAGGACAGCCGGGCGCACGCTGGTGGAAGTGCCGCAGCTTTACGACGACTTCAACCTTCTTTGGCGCGACATCGCGGCCATGGAGAAGGAGGGGTATCCCATCGACCTCACCCCCGCCATGAGCTGCGCCGAATCGGTTGCCAGGCGGGAAGACAAGCTGGTGTTTTTTGGCAGCAAGCTATTAGGGATTTCCGGCCTCACCAACGCCAAAGGCGTAAAGAAGTACACACGCGGCGACTGGTCTACGGGCGAAAACGCGTACAAAGACGTCGCGAAAGGCCTTACATACCTCAATGAGAACGGATTTTACGGGCGCTACGCGCTTATCGTGAGCAACGATATATTCCTCGACCTCCAGCGCTTGCAGCAGAACACGGGTATGACAGAGATGGAGAGGGTTTCGAAAATGCTGGACGGCAGGGTGTTCCGCGCGGACGCGCTCGGTCTCAAGAAGGCGCTCATGGTGTGCTGCGAGCCGCAGTACATGGACATAGCCATCGGCCAGGACATCGCCACAGCATACGTGGAGCTTGCTGACCTCAACCACCACTTCCGCATACTTGAGACGGCCCTCCCGCGGTTAAAGCGGCCGGAGGCTGTGGTGTCGTTCGACTGAGCAAGAAGTATTACCATAATATTAAAAACAAGCCCGGTTCAGATTGATTACTGAACCGGGCTTTGCATGTGCTGTTACACTTACTTCCCGCTTTTCAGCCGGAACCTTGACACGAGCTTTTGCAGCATGCTCGCCTGCGTGGTGAGTTCGTGGCTGGCGGCGGCGGATTCCTGCGCGGTGGCGCTGTTCTGCTGGGTGACTGTGGATACCTGGTCTATGCCGTCGTTCACTTGTGTGAGGGCTTCGCTCTGGCGTTCGGAAGAAGCCGATATCTCGTTTAAGAAACTTACCGAATCGTTTATGCCCGAAACTATCTCCATGAGCGCGGCCAGCGTGTCGTCCGCTATTTTCGCGCCCGCTTCGGCTTTCTCTATGGAGCTTTCTATGAGCAACGCGGTGCTCTTGGCTGACTCGGCGCTCTTGGCCGCGAGGTTCCTGACTTCCTCCGCCACGACGGCAAAGCCCTTGCCGTGCTGTCCGGCGCGGGCCGCTTCGACGGCGGCGTTGAGCGCGAGTATGTTCGTCTGGAACGCGATGTCGTCTATATCCTTGATAACTTTCTCTATGGAGTGGGAGGCTTCGTTGACGTCCCTCATGGACTGGACCATCTGCTCCATTTTGTGCGAGCCGTCTTCCGCGTTCAGCTTTATCTGGTTGGCGAAGGATGCCGCCTGCTGCGCCAATTCCGTGTTCTGCTGCGATTGTGAGGAAACGGTGTCTATGGTCCTGGAAAGCTGAACGACCGTGGCGGCCTGCTCGGTAGCGCCTTCCGCCAGCGTCTGAGCGCCGTCGGATATCTGGTGTGACACGCTGGAGAGATGCTCCGTCCTGCCGCTTATGTCAAGAAGCATGTCGTTCAGGTTTTCTATGACCGTCTTAAGTGCAATGCCCATCTTGTCCTTCTCGCCAAGCGGTTGTACGTCGACGGTGAGATCCCCGTCCGCGACATATTCGGCGGAATGCGTCTGCGAGGCTGTGGTATCCGCCATTTTCCTGAATGATACGGATAACTGGTGGGCTTCCTTGGTGGGGTAATCTGAAAGGCCGATATCAAGCTCACCTTCGGCCAGGAGCTCCGCCGCCGCGGAAATCTCTGTCATGGGATTTGTTACGATGTTCTTTATGGCGCGCCTCAGAAGGATTATGGCAATTACCAGCACGGCCGCGAACACGGGGATTATTATCGCGACCATCTGGTAGATGGGGGCGTACACCACGTTAACGGGAACGGAGGTGTAAAGGATCCAGCCGGTGGAATCGATCTTTTGTGATGTAAAATACTTTGTGGCGCCGTCGAAAGCTTTTCCCTTTGCGGTGACGCCGCCGTCCTTTGTCTGTTCCCACACGTCCGCGTAAAGGCCGTCCATTACCTCCGCCAGGTTTTTGAAGGCGTCGTCTTCGCCCGGAGCGAATTCAGGGTTGGGGTGGATAAGAATGTTGCCATCCGCGTCCGTCAGGAAGGCGTAGCTGTCTTCCGCGACGTTCGTTTGGTTTACGATCTCCGTAAGCGTCGTTATGAATATGTCCGCCGCCGCGACGCCGGCGGGTTCGCCGTCCACGTACATCGTTTTGGCGGACGTAATGCAAAGGTTGCCCGTCTGCGAATCCGTGTAGGGCGCGGTTATGATGGGAGCGTCGGGGCTGGCCATCGCGTCCGTGTACCAGGGGCGCTCGTTTGCCGCCCAGCCTCCCGCGTAATCGGGCACCCAACCGGTGGCGAACACAGCCTGGCCGTCAGGCAGGCCAAGGTAAACGTCAAAAGCGGCGTCGTTCTCATCGAGCCGTGCATTAAGCAGGGGAGAGAGGGCCTCTTCCGAATAATCTTTGGCAAAACCCAGGTCCACCGCCAGGCCGTCGATAAACGTCTTCTGGCCGTCCAGCCAGCCGTTTATGCGGTTTGCTTCGCTCAGCGTGTTGTACTGTATGGACGAAAGCGTCTCATCCAGGACTTCCCGCGAAGATATAACGAGGCTTATGCCGGCTATGAGAACCATGCCGGCTATGGTTATGACCAGCATTAGGCTTATAAGCTTTGATCCTATACTTTTCATCTATGGGAACCTCCTGGGGTGCTGCTTAATAAATACATTTATGACGCGTTTGCAAAATGTTATATAGATTATATATCATACGATAAATAAAGTAAACATAATAAAAAAGCGGATAAACGCCCGTGATGCGTTTTACTCAGTCCGCGCCATCCGTCAATTCCAGCCATGCGTCGGCCAGGCGTTCGTGCTCGCGCTTTACTTCGTCTAGTTCGGCGCAGGAACTGTCCAAAAGTTCAAAATCGGCGGCGTTTTGTTCTATGGCGGCGGTAAGCTCAGTCTCCCGTTTCTCCAGCTCGCCTATGCGCTTTTCGAGCTCTGAGGCCTTCTGGCGGGCCGCCGCTTTTTGCCTCCGTTGTTCTTTCTTTTCAGAAGGTTTCGGCGCTTGCGCGTCGTCAGCGGTTGTTTGCTCCAATTGCTCGCGGGCCGCCTTCTCCTTGAGGTAAAAATCGAAATCTCCTTTGTATATATAAAGGAGGCCGCCGGCTATCTCCACTATTTCAGAGCCCAGCGCGTTTACGAAGTACCTGTCGTGAGACACGAAGATGAGCGTGCCATGATACTCCTTAAGGGCGTCTTCCAGAGCTTCCCTGGCTATGAGGTCCAGGTGGTTGGTGGGCTCGTCCAGTACGAGGACGTTGTGCCGCCCGGCCATGAGTATGGCCAGCCCCAGCTTGGCGCGCTCGCCCCCGGATAGGGAAGACACTCGTTTGAACGCGTCTTCGCCGGAAAGAAGCACGCGGCCTAAGAGTCCGCGCACAGTCTGCTCGGGAAGGCCGGGGAAGCGCCGCCACAATTCTTCCATGGCGGTGTTGCCAGGCTTCATATCTTTGTTTTCCTGGTCGTAGTAGCCGATGTTGGTGTTTTTGCCCCAGACGGCGCCGCCTATCGCTTCCGTTTTATCCAGTATGGATTTTAACAGGGTGGACTTGCCCGCGCCGTTCGCGCCGATAACCGCCACGCGTTCGCCGCGCTTCACTTCAATGCTCACATCGCTGACGATCACCCTTCGTTCCTCTCCCACTATAAGGCTCATGTCTTCCACGGTGAGGACATCGTTAACGGAATTCTTATCGTAGGCGAAGCTGAACGAAGGCGCTTTCACGTGCGTCCTGGGCTTTTTAAGCGGCTCTATGCGCGCAAGTTGCGCCAGCCTGCTCTTGGCCATTTTAGAGGTGGAGGCCCGCGCTATGTTGCGCCGCGCGTATTCCTCCATGGACTCTATCCGCCCGGACTGCTTTTTGTATTCCTTTAAACGATATGCGGTGAGCTCCGCCTTTTGCGCTTTGTACGCTGTGTAGTTGCCTTTGTAAGTACTGAGTTCGCCGCCCTCGAGCTCCCATATCCTTGTGGCGACTTTGTCGAGGAAGTAGCGGTCGTGGGAAACTATAAGCATAGCGCCGCCGTAGCTTAAAAGATAGTTTTCCAGCCAGGCCAGAGTAGAAAAGTCGAGGTGGTTGGTGGGCTCGTCCAGCATCAGGAGGCCGGGATGCATAAGCAGCAGCCGGGCGAGGGCCAGCCGCGTCTTCTCCCCGCCCGAAAGCCCTTCTATCACCATGCCGTACTGGCTTTCGCTAAAACCCATGCCGCTGAGGACTTTCTTTATATTGACGTCCATGTTGTAGCCGTCCTTCGCGATGAACACAGTTTCGGCGCGCGAATATTCGGTGGCGGCAATATTGTCGCCGGGGCATTCGGCCAGACGGCGCGACAGTTCTTCCATTCTTTTTCCGGCGTCTATAGCCTCGCTGAACACCCTGCGCATTCCGGCCATTATGGTGTCCGAGCTTATAAGCCCGCTGTTCTGCTTGAGGTAGCCTATGGTAAGCCCCGGGGCGAGGGCGGCCGTGCCCTCGTCCGGCGTGTATTCGCCCGCTATAGCGCCAAGGAGGGTTGTTTTGCCCGCGCCGTTCGCGCCCACAAAGCCTATCCGCTCGCCTTCGTGTATGGCGGCTGAAACATTTTCAAATATTATGTCGGACCCGAAACTCTTTTTGAGCCCTGATATCGTTACAAGCATAATAATTCTCCGATGATAAAATCAAAACCGATTATATCATTGAATAATAAGTTTGGCAAAACCTGAAACCTTTTCGCCTTTTGCCGCCTCTTATATAGTGAACCGGTTCAAGACTTGGAAAGGTGGAACCCTTTTAATGGAAATAAGCAGGTCTTACGAAAGGACGGCAACAGGGAGCATGGATGCGGAGGCTTTTTTCGACGGCGTGTACGACTATACATACAACCAGATATTAAAGTACGTGATAATAAAAACCAGCAACGCGGACGAAGTGGACGACATCGTGCAGAACGTTTACCGGAATTTTTTCGCAAGGATAACGCGAAAAGGCTTTGCCGACATAAAGGCGCCGCACGCGTTCATTATCAGGCTGGCGGACAAGGAACTATCACGCCACTACAAAGCGAGGGCGGTAAAGCGCGAGATGGAGGCGGACTCCGAAATGATGGACGAGACCGTCCCCGCCGAAAACATACCGTTTGAAGAAATGATGGATGACAGGGAGGAGCTTAATAAAGTCTGGCAAATAGTGAAGGACGCGCCGCTGCTCTCCTACAAAGCGTTTGTGCTGTACTACAATTATGACATGCCTGTCGCGGAGATCGCTCGCAACCTCTGCATAAGCCAGCAGAACGTCAAAAACAGGCTGCACCGCACGCGGAACTCGGTGAGAAAGGCGTTAAGGGGTGAATAATATGAATAAGGAAAATGTTTTTTATAAGAACGCGGCCGGGGAGGGCCTCCCTTCCAAGGATGAAGTGAGAAGCGCCGTCCTCGGCGGAAACTACAGCAGAAGGAAAAAGGCCAGGTGGCTGGTGCCGGTGGCGGCGTGCGTACTGGGCGCTGCGGTCATATGCACGGCGGTGCCTTCGGTCAGGGCGGCTATTTCGCAGTGGTTCAGCGATAACTTCAGCGTGGCCAACTACATTGCCCAGCCCAGTGGGGCGCGCCCGTCCACGCCCGAACTGGACGCGCTGATAGAGCAGACAACGCCGCAGGAGGCGGAAAAATCCCTTGAGTTCGTAAACGCCGATCCGGAATGGCAGGAATGGGCGGCCAGCCTTGACCCGAAGGTAAATGACGTGATATTCGACGGCAAGGAGCTTATCGTATCCTTCGACATGGGTGGGGGCGCGCCCGAGTTCGTGCTGCCCAATATGTTCACGATCGGAGTGGAACCCTTTGAACGCGCGGCGATGATAAGCGAGTCGGGCGTGGTAAAGATGAACGGGCAAAACTACGCCTTCCAGACGTACACAGACCTTGCGTGGTCCGAATCTGGAAAGTACAGCCAATACCACAACAAAGATATACATCTGGACGCGGGGAATCTCAGCACGAGCGAAGAGCTCATAAATGCGGAAGGTGTTAAGGCTTTGCGTGACGCGGACTCGGTGCTGTTCACGACGACCGTGGACATGACGCACCAGGACGATTATGCATGGATTGATGATATGCCGAAGGAAGACTACGACAACTGGATGGCGGTGATGCGCGCACACACCCCCGGCTTTGACCCGGATGCGATCACGCGGCATGATGGGAAGCTCACAGGTGTGCAAAATGTGGAGATATACCTGCCC
>JAVBSU010000002.1:0-4194 GCA_031556555.1 Christensenellaceae bacterium | reverse complement strand
GGCGAAGTTTGCATAGCGGTGCTCAACAACAGCGCCAAGGGCTATATGTATACGCTGGACCGGCGGCGGGAAATGATCGAGCTCGCCATGGGGGGCGTAGGAAACGTAAAGACAGCCGCCTTTGAGGGATTGCTAACGGATTTGATGCGGGATTTGGAAATAAATACGGTGGTCCGGGGATTAAGGAGCGGCGACGATCTTGAGATCGAGCAACAGATGGCTACCGTAAACGCCAAGCTGCTGCCGGGGGCCGAGACGGTCTTCCTGCTCGCGCGGCCGGAGACGCGTTTTATAAGCTCCACTATAGTAAGGGAGCTCATAAGCTTTGGGGCGGATGTGGGCGAGTATGTTCCGGAAGAAATATTAAATGTGATTCATGGGAGGTAACAAGATGAAGGTTCTCGAATTGATTGATTCGATAATTGAGGAGATTGAAGCGAGTAGAAAGGCTTTGTTTGCTCCCAAAAAAACCATTGACGTCAATTTTGTGATTGAAATACTGACTGAGATACGTTCGGCCATACCCAAGGAAATCGAACGCGCCAACCAGATTATACAGAATGAGCAGAAAATAATCGAGAGCGCGCAGGAAAAGGCCAAAAAGTACAGGACCGGCATGGACGCCAAGCTGGACGAGCTGGTGGAAGACCACAAAGTTACGAAGCTCGCCTACGAAAAATCCAATAAGCTTCTGGACGCCGCCCAGCAAAGGGCTTCGGAGCTGCGCAAAGAGGCGAACGAATACGCGATCAGCGTACTGGACGATCTTAATTCCTACTTCAGCGAGTATGTGGAAATAATAAAGGAAAACCGTGCAAACTTCGAAACTACCCGGGACGAGGACCAGGAGGAATTCTAAACGACAATCAATTTTTCGGTGAAATCGCGACTGGCGGGCAGCGGAGCGTCGTTTAAGAGCGAGTAGATGTCGCTCGCGAGTATATCGAAGCCCAGCGCGGCGCCACCGGTAAATTCGGAAGGTTTTGTTAAAAGAGGTATACGTGAACATTCGGCAAGGCGGGACAGAAGGCCTTGCTTTTCTCTTTTAAAGCCCAGCACCCTGGCATAAGTGGGCGAGGGGCATTTTTTAACGGCATCGTCCGTCACGCCCATGAGGCAGTGCAGCAGGACGCGCATAACGCGTGTGTAGGTGAAGCGCTTGCTCTTTATGGCGAAAATCATTTCGTCAAGGCTTTTGGCCTCGCTGGCGGCCCGCGCGATTCGGTACTCAAGCCCTTCCGTAACGCCGTGTATGGCTGATATTTCATTTAGCGGCATTGAGCGCAGTTTGTACGCGAGCAGCCTGAAATAGTACTCGCCGCCGGTGAGTGGAGCGAAATCCATGGCTTTCATTACCGTGGGAGGAACATTGGCCGCGACCATACCGCTCATCCCGTGGGCTGCTATCTCGGCGCGTATGGCGGAGGCGCTGGAAAAGTTGGCAGCCATGGTGAGCTCGCTGTAAGCGCTGCCCTCGCGCTTTACGCAGATTGGGCGTACAGCGCTTTTTGTGGCGTATAGCGCTTTTAAATACTCTATGGCGAGTATGTTGTTGGCTCCGGTGAGAACGTCCGCCGTTCCATCCGTGACGGTTTTCAGCGCAATATCGCGAGCGCGGGGGAAGGATACGCCCGTGGCAAGGGCCTTTTTAACCGCTTCCTTGAAGACTGGCGGTTCGTCCGCAAGTATACGGGCTAGCGTTTTTAGCTGTTCCAGTTCGCCGCTCTCGCTGCCGAAAGACAGGTAATCAACGCAGCCCAACGCACCGGATAACTCCACTCCGCCGCGCGCGAAACCCTCTGCGCTACGCGTTGCGAAGAGGAAGGGCAACTCGATCACAATATCCGCCCCGCCCAGAAGGGCCATGCGGGCGCGCGCCCATTTGTCCGCTATTGCGGGCTCGCCTCGTTGTGTAAAATTCCCGCTCATAACACAAATAATGTTACATTCGCCCGCGATTTCACACGTTCTCGCTAAGTGCAGCGCGTGACCGTTGTGAAAAGGATTGTATTCGGCTATAATTGCTGCAATTTTCACATTTTTACCTTTTCAAAACCAATTTATCTGGTATAATGATTTAATGTAACGCTAATGTAACGTACAATAAAACATTCAATATCAAATATCTTATAGGGGGCATGTCACTATGTCAATAATGAACAAAATCAAGGAAAAAGCCAGGTCGGTAAAAAAGATGATAGTACTGCCGGAGGGCAGCGAACCGCGCACGATAGAAGCGGCGTCGCTAATAGCCGCGCAGGGGATAGCCGGCGTGACGCTGCTTGGAGACCCTGAGGAAATATCAAAAGTGAACGCGGGCAAATCCGACCTTTCAGCCGTGGAGATAATAAACCCCCCGGCGTCGGACAAGCTTAAGGCGTATGCGGATATGTTCTACGAGCTTCGCAAGTTCAAAGGCATAAGCGGGGAAGACGCGCTCAAAACCTGCAAAGATCCGCTTTACTACGCCGTTATGATGATAAAAGCGGGCGATGCGGACGGCATGGTCGCGGGAGCGATAAATTCCACAGGCAACACATTGCGCCCGGCGCTGCAGGTATTAAAGACGCGCCCTGGCGTTTCCATAGTGTCCAGCAGCTTTATAATGGAAATACCCGACAGGAGCTACGGCGACGGCGGCGTTATGGTGTTCGCCGACTGCGCCATAAATATAGACCCGAACGCGGACGAGCTTGCGGCCATAGCGATAGCTTCCGCGGATACCGCAAAGGGCCTTGCGGGCATAGAGCCGAGGGTAGCCATGCTTTCCTTTTCCACCAAGGGCAGCGCCAAGCACGAGCTGGTGGACAAGGTAACGGCGGCCACCGCAAAAGTAAAGGAGATAGCGCCCGGGCTAAGCGTGGACGGCGAGCTCCAGGCGGACGCGGCGCTGGTTGAGTCGGTGGGGCAGTTGAAGTCGCCGGGCAGCACTGTCGCGGGCAAGGCGAACGTATTGATATTCCCAGACCTCAACGCGGGCAACATTGGATACAAGCTGGTCCAGAGGCTGGCCGGTGCGGAGGCTATCGGCCCGATATGCCAGGGGCTGGCGCGCCCGGTAAACGACCTTTCGCGCGGATGCAGTGTGGAAGACATAGTGAGTGTTGTGGCAATAACCGCCGTTCAGGCGCAATCATTTTAACAGCTGAAAGGAAATGCGATCATGAAAAACATACTGGTAATCAACGCGGGAAGTTCCTCACTCAAGTATCAGATAATTAACATGGACGACGAGAGCGTGCTGGCCAAGGGCCTTGTGGAGAGGATAGGCATAGGGAATTCGGTGTTAAAGCATTCTCCGGCGGGCAAGGATAAAGTCGAGATAAACAAGGAAATGAAAAACCACGGCGACGCGCTCAAGGTGGTTGTCGAGGCTATAACGGACGGTGAATACGGCGTGTTGGCCGACATGAGCAGCATAGTGGCGGTGGGCCACAGGGTCGTCCACGGCGGGGAGCGTTTCCACGCGTCCACCGTGATAAACGACGAAGTGCTGGACGCCATAAAGGAATGCGCGGATCTAGCGCCTTCGCACAATCCCGCCAACATAAAGGGCATTGAGACGTGCATGAAGCTGATGCCCGGCATACCCAATGTCGCCGTGTTCGACACTTCATTTCACCAGACAATGCCCGATTACGCGTACCTCTACGGCATTTCATACGACGCGTACAAGGATCACAAAGTGCGCCGCTACGGCTTCCACGGCACGTCACACAGGTACATAACGCTGAAGGTGCCGGAGTTCTTGGGCCGCGACGCGAACAGCCTTAAAATAATAACCTGCCACCTTGGAAACGGCTCCAGCATAGCGGCCGTGAAAAACGGAAAGAGCGTGGACACTTCTATGGGCTTAACGCCGCGTGAGGGCCTTATTATGGGCACGAGGTCGGGAGACATTGACCCTGCCGCCATACCCTTCCTTATGCAGAAGTTCGACATGAGCGCGGAAGAAGTTATCTCTTACCTCAACAAGAGGTGCGGCGTAATGGGTATATCCGGAGTTTCGAGTGATTTTAGAGACCTTTGGGACGCGGCGGACGCAGGCAACGACATGGCGAAACTCGCATTGAACATGTTCTGCTACAGGATAAAGAAGTACATCGGCGCGTACGCGGCGGCGCTCGGGGGTGCGGACGCAATCGTCTTCACTGGCGGCATTGGAGAGAACAGCGTCCGGGTGCGAGCAGCGGT
>JAVBSU010000143.1:0-4719 GCA_031556555.1 Christensenellaceae bacterium | reverse complement strand
CCCGCTGTCGTATATCTCCTGGAAAATATCCTTGAACGTGTGGTCGTATATCTTGGATATCGTGTCCTTGGTCGCGAACCAGAGGTCCTGCTTTGTATCGAGGGCGTAATTGAAGCAGCTCTTCGCAAAGCTCGATATGCTCTTATCAGTGTTGTACATGGACAGCCCCACGCCGCCGCCCTCGTAGTCGAAAACTTTAAGGCGCTTCTCCACGCCGTCCGTCGTTATGACCATCTCGAACGTGGAATTGGGCGGCACCCTGTATTCGGTGTCCCTGTAAACGTCGCCGTACGCGTGACGCGCTATCGTTATGGGCAGCTCCCAGCTCTTAACCGAAGGGCTTATCCCCTTTACTACTATCGGGGCGCGGAACACCGTTCCGTCAAGGATCGCGCGGATAGTCCCGTTCGGGCTCTTGTACATCTCTTTTAAGCCGTATTCCTCAACGCGCTGCGCGTTGGGCGTTATAGTAGCGCACTTAACCCCCACGCCGTACTTTTTTATGGCTTCGGCCGCCTCGAATGTAACGGCGTCGTCCGTTTCGTCACGGCGCACAAGGCCAAGGTCGTAATACTCGGTCTTAAGGTCAACGTGCGGCTCTATCAAATGCTTTTTGATCATGGCCCATATCTCTCTCGTCATTTCGTCGCCGTCCATTTCAACAAGCGGCGTCTTCATCGCAATTTTCTGCATACTCATCCCTTTCTGTGTGTCATACTAATTTCAAACTAAATTATTTATCTTTCCTGCCGCGCCCGGTTACCGCATTGGCAAGCATTACGTAAAACGGCGTTGCCAGCGGCACAAAAAAGACCAGCTTGTTCACTTCCGTAAAAAGGTTTTCCACCACGGCCACAGCGGCCACCATCGCGCACGCGGCAAGGTAAATATTTGTAAAACGCCCCGAACATTTGAGCGGCACGCCGCCACTCTCTATTTTAACACGGGCAATGTATTTTTTAAACACAAAGGCCATTATGGCCGCAAGTGCCAGCACCACCGCCACGAAGCCCGCCATGTACTGCATTTCATAGAGGTAGGTGTTGTAAAGATAGGCAGACAGCACCATTTCCGACAACAAACCCATAAGGCACACGCCTACAAGCGGCGCCACGTACACAAAAAACCCCGACTTTATCCACGCCAGGTATTTTTTGTTGTCGTAACCGTTCACCTGAAGTATGTGCGCGAACCGGAGCTGCGCAATTATTATGAACGGCAGGTATATCACACTGAAAGCGCAGGCCGACAGCGCAAAATAGTCTGAATACATCATACCAGCCTGATGCTCTCTCCTTCTTGCCCCATTACACTGTGAGGCGGTCGCGTTCCGTCCACATAACGTACGCGTCCTCACGGTTGCGGTAGTAGTTTTTCCTCAACCCCTGAATCGTAAACCCGCAGCGCTTATACAGCCTCAATGCGCTGTGGTTGGACACGCGCACCTCAAGCGTCATGCTCACTGCCCCGCAGATCCGGCTGGCGTCCCGCATGGCCTTCATGAGCTTTTTGGCGTAGCCTTTGCCCCTGTACCCTGGCTTGACGCACACATTCGTTATGTGCGCCTCGTCCAGCACCACCCACATGCCGCCGTAACCTATTATTTCCCCCCGAAACTCCACAACCAGGTAAACCGTGTTCGTGTTTTCCACGATATCGCTGTACAGCATACTGTATGTCCAGGGCGCTTCAAAGCATTCCGCCTCGCACTGGAATATCCCGTCGATATCCATGAACTCCGCCCGCCTGATCACAATTTTCTCAGATGGCTCGCTTTTTTCAGTCAACTCTTTCCGTCCTTTTCCGCCTTTCAGCCTGGCTTTCGCGCAGGTAATGCGGTTTTATCGCGTCGTGAGCGGTAAGCACCGCCCTGTTTTTCCACACGCACGCCGCCACGGACGACGCCCGCTGCAGCATAAACTGTTCAGGCAAAAACCTGGCGTCCGGCTTCGCTTCCAGAATGGCCCCGGTGTACTTTACAGCCCCGTCGCCCACAAAAACCACGCCGCCGCAGCCGCTGAGCTTCTCCAGCAATTCCGTGAGGGGCAGCGCGCACCCGGTTATAAACTCTTCATCAGCGCGCCTCGCGGCCGCGTACACCTCTCCCCTGCGCGCGTCCATAACGGCGCACACAACGGCGTCTTCGCCCGTGTTTTCCATCAGCGCATCCAGCGTGTTCACGGCATAAAGCGGTTTTTCCGCAGCATACGAGAGCGCCTGCGCCGTAGCCACGCCTATCCTTATCCCAGTGAACGAACCGGGCCCAACCGTGACCGCTATTGCATCCATATCCATGATGTCCGACCTGGCCGAGCTTAACGCGTAGTCCACGGCCGGCATTAGCGTTTCGGAATGCTTCTTGCCGTTGTTCACGTAGATTTCGGAGAGAGGCGCATCGCCGTCCCAAACCGCCGCGGACATGGCAATGCCCGTTGTGTCCAGCGCCAGTATCTTCATTCGAGCCCGCCCACCGTTATTTTTCTCATGCTGTCCCCGCATCCGGCAACGCGCTCTATCGTAATATCGATCCGCTTTTGGGGCAGCTCGCTCGCTATGAGCGAAGCCCATTCGCACACGCACACGCCGTCCGCGACGGCGTATTCGTAAAACCCCGTGTCGAGCAGTTCACCGTTGGCGCTTATCCTGTACGCGTCGTAGTGGTACAGCGGCAAGCGCCCCGACTCGTACGCCCGGAGCAACGTAAACGTTGGGCTGACTATTCGTTCGCGAACGCCCAGCCCCCTGGCAAGTCCTTTAACAAAAACCGTTTTCCCCGCTCCAAGCTCTCCGTTGAGCGCAATGAAGCTGCCTGCCCCAAGGAGTTCCGCCAACTTTTCGGCGTACCCGGCGGTCTCATCCTCATTTTTGGTGTAAAACTCTTCCATCAACACCTACCTTGCCGTCAACCGGCTCGTATTATTATACACCAAAAACTCACGCCTTACAACACTAACGCCTCCCCGCGTTCTTTCGCCGGTCAAGCTACGCGCGTTTCTTTTTGTTAAGTTTTAGTATGACGCCCCGTTCTTCGGCCATTGCCCGCAAAGCGATAACAGCGGATTCTTTCTCCGGTAGTTTTCCATAACAACACTCCAAGATACTAAAAACTGACTTGCCTCACGCTTAAAAGCCTGTTCAACAAGCTTTTTTAGAAAGTCCAGAACTCCCGCACCTTATCGGTCTGGCGCTGCGCCTCTGTATTTTTATCCGCAAAAAACCCAAAGACAACGCCCGTGTCTATTTCCCGGCGGGCCTGCTCATCCAGCGTAAAACCTATCCAGCAAATGGCCTGTTGCTTTTCACGCATCCCATGCCAGCAATTTAAGAGGCTATGGTCCGTATTATTCTGGAACCGGTCTTCCACCAGCTCCATGCCGCGTGCGCCTTTTGTGTTTATCCGGCCGTTTTGATTGTGCATATCAAACCCGCAATAGTGGAAATAGCCCCCGCCAAAACGGCCGAACAGCTTCTCGTTGTACGGCCGCACGAATTCCTCATACATATCCGGCGAAATATTGACCGTCATGTCATCCACACAGCGGACGCCCCCGTTTATTTTGTACCACCAATGGTATGTGGAAGAGGGTTTCTCGTTAATAATGCGTTTCTGCTTTTCAACAAAAGCTATAGTTGTCTCCGTCAGAAGCTCCAAAAAATCATGGACCAGCCGCGGCTCCTCGTACAGGGCGGGGTATATTTCCTCTCCCCATATCATCTCGGCAACATCGAACGGGCTTTGGTTGTCCGCCTGATACTGGTGTACATATTCCGAAAGGCCATATTGGCCCAATACTTCTTTATAATACTCCTGCCGTTCAAAAACCTGAGTACCGAGCGCCGCGTGTATGTCCGGCATCCCCTTCTCGACCAACCGCCTGATTTTGCCGCTATCCAAGTAAGGCGCCGTCCATGTGGTAGTTTCAGCAGCGGTTACCTTGCAGCCGAACATCGAGGGAATGACGCCCGGGCCAAACTGCGCGCGCACGTTCAACATACGGTCATCTTTAAATTTTACGCCAATATACGATTGTAAAAGCTCATTGTAGAGCATCTTATCCGCGTCATCAAAGATTTCTGCTACGGTATAAGCGGGATATTCTTCCATAGTCAGCTCGTGAATAATAACCGGCAGGCGTTCGACCGGGCGGTAGTTCCAAACATCCTCCTGAAGCTTCTCCGCGCTTTGCAGATGGTTCGCGTCAATGCTTTTCGCAATTGTTTCCAATGACCATTCAAGTTTATCAATCATATTTTTATCCCTTTCATTTATGTTCAGATATGTTCAGACTACTATAGCGTGCGCCTAATCTCATCAAGCACCATCCCTCTGCCGCATAATAGCAAAAAACCACGCAAAGGTTCAATCCTCTAAGGCGGTTTTCAAACTGTTTAATCGCTACATTTCAGATGCGGAAAATGCTTATTAACTTGTGCTATATATAATTCCACGTTTTTATTCTGCTTCAACCCGCAAAGTAACAAGGCTGCCATATCCGGAAATCTTCATCATAAGGCTTTTCTTTATTTTTACTATCCTAAAGCCTAATCTTTCATAAAATGCAATGGCCCTTGTGTTTTTTGAATACGTTTCGAGCTGTATTTGTTTATAGCCCAAAGTATCACGGACAAAAGCAATTAACTGTGCCCCGACGCCTTTACTTCTGCGTTCCGGGCTTGTTGTGATGTAGTCAACAAAAATGTCCTGCGGGCCAATATCCT